>NZ_PTRX01000139.1:0-326 GCF_002966045.1 Escherichia sp. MOD1-EC5189
CATGCCACCGCAATCAGCGCCGCCCCCAGCACCACCTGAAACACACCGCCACTTTTAGCTCCCGCCAGACGCGGCACAATGTGGATCACGGCACCATTTGCCAGCGGCTCATTCAGACGGGCAGACAATTCGGTTTCACCTGCATCACGCCCGGCAATGCGTACCTGGTACCAGCCGTCGCTCAGTTTCTGACGAAACGCCGGGATCTGCATGGCCAGCGCCCGGATGGCTTCGGACCCCGTTTTCACTCGAAGGTCGATGCGGCGGCCAAATCGTTGTAAATCCCCGTAAAGGCAGATGCGTGCCATGCCCGGTGACGCCAGAGG
>NZ_PTRX01000140.1:0-318 GCF_002966045.1 Escherichia sp. MOD1-EC5189
AGACCCCACACTACCATCGGCGCTACGGCGTTTCACTTCTGAGTTCGGCATGGGGTCAGGTGGGACCACCGCGCTACGGCCGCCAGGCAAATTCCTGTGCTCTGTCCTGTGTCTTTTGTGCTGATACTGCGTTGGCTGCATTCGCGAAAATCAGTCACATACTTCAGTATGCTCCTTCCTTCGCTTCATTTGCCGCCTTGTCTCAGCGCAAAATCCTTCGGACTCTGGATCCAAGCTGAAATTCTCTCAATCCGCCAAAACATCTTCGGCGTTGTAAGGTTAAGCCTCACGGTTCATTAGTACCGGTTAGCTCAACGC
>NZ_PTRX01000141.1:0-313 GCF_002966045.1 Escherichia sp. MOD1-EC5189
TGTTGCTGATGCTGGCAGTGACCGTACTGGCTCCGGCGGTCTGGCTGGTGACGGAGATTATCGCCGCGCCGTCCGGCTCTGTGATAACCGTCGCAGCAACCGCTGCCCCGTTGTCCGCTGAGACGCTGACCGTCTGTCCGGCCAGTGCATTGCCGAACGCGTCGGTGACTTTCACCCGCAGCGTGTTCGCCATCGCGCCATCTGCCACTGAGCCGTCCTTAATGACCACCAGATCAGCGATCTTCGCCGTGCTGACATCAGCAATAAACGTCACGTTCTGGTTCAGAGTGCTGTTGCTGATGCTGGCAGTGAC
>NZ_PTRX01000142.1:0-299 GCF_002966045.1 Escherichia sp. MOD1-EC5189
GGTCGTTAGCTCAGTTGGTAGAGCAGTTGACTTTTAATCAATTGGTCGCAGGTTCGAATCCTGCACGACCCACCAATTTAAAGGTGGTTACTGGTAGAGAATGTGAAGGATAACGTTGCGTCAGCAACGGCCCGAAGGGCGAGACGAAGTCGAGTCATCCTGCACGACCCACCAATATTAAAGATTGGTCCCGAGTAGAAATCATTCAGGTAACACCCGTATGGGTCGTTAGCTCAGTTGGTAGAGCAGTTGACTTTTAATCAATTGGTCGCAGGTTCGAATCCTGCACGACCCACCAA
>NZ_PTRX01000143.1:0-284 GCF_002966045.1 Escherichia sp. MOD1-EC5189
GGTCGTTAGCTCAGTTGGTAGAGCAGTTGACTTTTAATCAATTGGTCGCAGGTTCGAATCCTGCACGACCCACCAATTTAAAGGTGGTTACTGGTAGAGAATGTGAAGGATAACGTTGCGTCAGCAACGGCCCGAAGGGCGAGACGAAGTCGAGTCATCCTGCACGACCCACCATCCTGAATGATTAAAGCAGCATAATCCCGCAAGGGGTCGTTAGCTCAGTTGGTAGAGCAGTTGACTTTTAATCAATTGGTCGCAGGTTCGAATCCTGCACGACCCACCAA
>NZ_PTRX01000144.1:0-281 GCF_002966045.1 Escherichia sp. MOD1-EC5189
GATAAAGTATCGTTCCTGCCATCACCATCGTTTTCCCTGCACCGGTTGCCATGTGAAACAGCAGGTGGCGATAATGCAGCAGCGCATCATCCCGTTTACGTTGCGTGTAATGCAGGTAACGCAGTGCACCATGCTGATAGGGGCGCAGGGCATCTTTCAGGTTTTCCTGAATATAGTCCGGCGTCTGATAGTTATCGTGGAACAGTCCTGGTTCATCGAACTGCTTCAGCCTGTTAAACAGTAGCTTCTCACTGCCGACTGACTTCGGTTTCTTCGCCATG
>NZ_PTRX01000014.1:0-85235 GCF_002966045.1 Escherichia sp. MOD1-EC5189
TTTACTGCTATCTACCGCCAGCTGGCTGACCGCGTTGCAGCCCAGCTTTATTGGCAGGGAGAAGTCATTCCTGGCGAGATTTCCTTCCGCGCGGTCTGACGCGTATTAAACTTTTTGGTTGTTTTTCATACACCGCAGAGATGTTACATTGATGCGGTGTATTTGTTTTTGCCGCATTAATGAACACTTATTTAATGCTGCGAATATTCTGCGGACCTTCGTCCGAAACTCTATACGATCGATTGATCGTACAGGCAATGCATCATTATCATCCTTCGTGGCTGTGTAGTGGATGTACAGCTATAGTTTGTTATGCACTCATTCTATCCAGGCATAACCTTTACTACAGGGATAACGTTCAATGAATAAGTACTGGCTGTCAGGAATTATTTTTCTTGCCTATGGAATGGCTTCTCCCGCGTTCTCTTCACAGACTGCCACATTAACGATTAATGGCAGGATCAGTCCCCCAACATGCAGTATGGCTATGGTTAATGGTCAACCTCAACAGCATTGTGGTCAGTTAACGTATGATGTTGATACCCGTCATCAGGTTTCTTCGCCAGTCAAAGGTGTGACGACAGAAGTGGTTGTTGCAGGTAGCGATAGCAAACGTCGAATCGTGTTAAATCGCTACGATTAATTTGCCACCCTGGTTTTTTAAGCGGATTTAGAAAGCTGAAATCATTCGTGTGAATGATTTCAGCTTTTTTATTGATATTAATAATACCATTTAAAAAAATCTGCATTAATTAATAGATGTGATAAATATTTAATATGCTTAAGTATTTGTTGTATTTATATTGCAATAGTTAATTTGTTTTAAATCAATAAAACAATATGTTTACATTGCGGCAACTTTTTTGATGTGAGAAATTTGTTTCCAAGAGATACAGACTCTTAACAACCAAAAAATAAATTTTATTAAGGAACATATTATGAAACGTTCAATTATTGCTGCCGCTGTCTTTTCTTCTTTTTTTATGAGCGCTGGGGTATTTGCCGCAGACGTTGATACCGGAACATTAACCATTAAAGGGAATATTGCAGAATCTCCGTGTAAATTCGAAGCGGGTGGCGATTCAGTAAGTATTAATATGCCAACTGTACCAACCACTGTCTTTGAAGGTAAAGCTAAATACTCGACCTATGATGATGCAGTCGGTGTAACCAGCAGCATGTTAAAAATTAGCTGTCCGAAAGAAGTTGCTGGTGTAAAACTCTCGTTGATTACCAACGATAAAATAACCGGAAACGATAAGGCGATAGCCAGTAGCAACGATACCGTGGGGTACTACCTCTATTTAGGTGATAACAGCGATGTCCTGGATGTTTCTGCACCTTTTAACATTGAAAGTTATAAAACAGCGGAAGGTCAATATGCCATTCCGTTTAAAGCGAAATATCTGAAACTGACAGATAACTCAGTGCAATCAGGTGATGTGTTATCTTCTCTGGTTATGCGTGTGGCGCAGGATTAATAAATAAAATTTCAAATTTCTCCAGGTAATAAACATGGCCGCTATCCCCATGGCGGCCTTTTAATTTAAGAGGCATTAAGATGAAAGGATTATTAGCTTTACTTATTTCTTCTATGGTCCTTCCTGCGCATGCCGGAATTGTTATCTACGGGACGCGCATTATTTACCCGGCAGAAAATAAAGAAGTGATGGTGCAGTTGATGAACCAGGGAAACCGTTCTTCGCTGCTGCAGGCGTGGATTGATGATGGCGATACGTCGTTACCACCAGAAAAAATTCAGGTTCCTTTCATGTTAACGCCACCAGTGGCAAAAATAGGGGCAAATTCCGGGCAGCAAGTAAAAATCAAAATTATGTCGAATAAACTGCCCACTAATAAAGAGAGCATTTTTTATCTGAATGTTCTGGATATCCCACCAAATAGTCCAGAGCAAGAGGGCAAGAATGCACTGAAATTTGCAATGCAAAACAGAATCAAATTGTTTTACCGGCCTGCGGGTATTGCACCGGTAAATAAAGCGACATTTAAAAAGTTACTGGTAAATCGCAGTGGCAATGGATTGGTGATAAAAAATGACTCAGCAAATTGGGTAACGATTTCGGATGTCAAAGCTAATAATGTCAAAGTCAATTATGAAACTATTATGATTGCCCCCTTGGAAAGTCAGAGTATTAATGTCAAAAGTAATAATGCGAATAACTGGTATCTGACCATTATCGATGACCATGGCAACTATATTAGTGACAAAATTTAATTGCAGGAGCTGCCTATGTTGAGAATGACCCCACTTGCATCAGCAATCGTAGCGTTATTGCTCGGCATTGAAGCTTATGCAGCTGAAGAAACCTTTGATACCCATTTTATGATAGGTGGAATGAAAGACCAGCAGGTTGCAAATATTCGTCTTGATGATAATCAACCCTTGCCGGGGCAATATGACATCGATATTTATGTCAATAAGCAATGGCGCGGGAAATATGAGATTATTGTTAAAGACAACACGCAAGAAACATGTTTATCAAGGGAAATTATCAAGCGGTTAGGCATTAATACCGATAACTTTGCCAGCGGTAAGCAATGTTTAACATTTGAGCAACTTGTTCACGGTGGGAGCTATACCTGGGATATCGGAGTTTTTCGTCTCGATTTCAGTGTACCGCAGGCGTGGGTGGAAGAACTGGAAAGTGGCTATGTTCCACCGGATAACTGGGAGCGGGGTATTAATGCGTTTTATACCTCTTATTATGTGAGTCAGTATTACAGCGACTATAAAGCGTCGGGTAATAGCAAGAGTACATATGTACGTTTTAACAGCGGGTTAAATTTACTGGGGTGGCAACTGCATTCTGATGCCAGTTTCAGTAAAACAAATAGCAATCCAGGGGTGTGGAAAAGCAATACCCTGTATCTGGAACGTGGATTTGCCCAACTTCTCGGCACGCTTCGCGTGGGTGATATGTACACATCAAGCGATATTTTTGATTCTGTTCGCTTCAGCGGTGTGCGGTTGTTTCGTGATATGCAGATGTTGCCTAACTCGAAACAAAATTTTACTCCACGGGTGCAGGGGATTGCTCAGAGTAACGCGCTGGTAACGATTGAACAGAACGGTTTTGTGGTTTATCAGAAAGAGGTTCCTCCTGGCCCGTTTGCGATTACAGATTTGCAGTTGGCCGGTGGTGGAGCAGATCTTGATGTCAGCGTGAAAGAGGCGGACGGTTCGGTAACCACCTATCTGGTGCCTTATGCAGCAGTGCCGAATATGCTGCAACCCGGCGTGTCGAAATATGATTTTGCGGCAGGTCGTAGCCATATTGAAGGGGCGAGCAAACAAAGTGATTTTGTTCAGGCGGGTTATCAGTATGGTTTTAATAACTTATTGACGCTGTATGGCGGATCGATGGTCGCGAATAATTATTACGCGTTCACTTTGGGGACTGGCTGGAATACACGCATTGGTGCCATTTCCGTCGATGCCACGAAGTCGCATAGTAAACAAGACAACGGCGATGTGTTTGACGGGCAAAGTTATCAAATTGCCTACAACAAATTTGTGAGCCAAACGTCGACGCGTTTTGGTCTGGCGGCCTGGCGTTATTCGTCGCGTGATTACCGGACATTTAACGATCACGTTTGGGCAAACAATAAAGATAATTATCGCCGTGATGAAAACGATATCTTTGACATTGCCGATTATTACCAGAACGATTTTGGCCGTAAAAATAGCTTTTCTGCCAATATGAGCCAGTCATTGCCAGAAGGCTGGGGTTCTGTGTCCTTAAGTACGTTATGGCGAGATTACTGGGGGCGTAGCGGCAGCAGTAAGGATTATCAGTTGAGTTATTCCAACAACCTGCGACGGATAAGCTATACCCTCGCGGCAAGCCAGGCTTATGACGAGAATCATCATGAAGAGAAACGTTTTAATATTTTTATATCGATTCCCTTTGATTGGGGTGATGACGTTACGACGCCTCGTCGGCAAATATATATGTCTAACTCAACGACGTTTGATGATCAGGGTTTTGCCTCAAATAATACGGGATTATCGGGAACCGTTGGAAGCCGGGATCAATTTAACTATGGGGTCAACTTAAGTCATCAGCATCAGGGAAATGAAACGACAGCTGGCGCGAATTTGACCTGGAACGCGCCGGTTGCGACAGTGAATGGCAGTTATAGTCAGTCGAGTACTTATCGACAGGCTGGAGCCAGTATTTCAGGGGGCATTGTCGCCTGGTCGGGTGGCGTTAATCTGGCGAACCGTCTATCCGAAACGTTTGCTGTAATGAACGCACCTGGAATTAAAGATGCTTATGTCAATGGGCAAAAATATCGTACAACAAATCGTAATGGAGTGGTGGTATACGACGGAATGACACCTTATCGGGAAAATCACCTGATGCTGGATGTGTCGCAAAGCGATAGTGAAACAGAATTACGTGGTAACCGGAAAATTGCCGCACCTTATCGCGGCGCGGTCGTACTGGTTAATTTTGATACCGATCAGCGCAAGCCCTGGTTTATAAAAGCGTTAAGAGCGGATGGGCAACCATTAACGTTTGGTTATGAAGTCAATGATATCCACGGTCACAATATTGGTGTTGTCGGTCAGGGAAGCCAGTTATTTATTCGCACTAATGATGTACCGCCATCGGTTAATGTGGCAATTGATAAACAACAAGGGCTCTCATGCACAATCACCTTCGGTAAAGAGATTGATGAAAATAGGAACTATATTTGCCAGTAATAATCGGGTGGCTCTATGAAAATTCGCATAATGTTATTTATATTAATTATGATGGTAATGCCTGTGAGCTATGCAGCATGTTATAGTGAGTTATCTGTTCAGCACAATTTGATTGTTCAGGGGGATTTTGCACTTACTCAAACACAAACGGCGACATATGAGCATAATTTTAATGATTCGTCATGCGTGAGTACAAATACTATCACCCCTATGAGCCCGTCGGATATTATTGTTGGACTTTATAACGATACCATTAAATTAAATTTACATTTTGAATGGACCAATAAAAACAACATCACGTTGTCAAATAATCAGACCAGTTTCACTAATGGTTATTCGGTAACGGTGACACCTGCGGCCAGTAATGCAAAAGTGAATGTTTCTGCGGGGGGCGGCGGTTCAGTGATGATTAATGGTGTTGCGACATTATCCAGTGCTTCATCATCGACACGCGGGAGTGCTGCAGTACAATTTTTACTGTGTTTATTCGGTGGCAAGTCATGGGATGCATGTGTAAATAGCTACAGAAATGCATTGGCACAAAATGCAGGTGTCTATTCCTTTAATCTGACATTGTCATACAACCCGATAACCACAACCTGCAAACCGGACGATTTATTAATTACTTTAGAGAGTATTCCCGTTTCACAATTACCAGCTACAGGTAACAAAGCAAAAATAAATAGTAACAAAGGGGATATTGTTCTGCGTTGTAAAAACTTATTAGGTCAACAAAATCAAACATCACGGAAAATGCAGGTGTATTTATCAAGTTCTGACTTGTTAACCAACAGCAACACAATACTGAAAGGTGCGGAAGATAATGGCGTAGGATTTATTCTTGAAAGTAATGGTTCTCCAGTCACACTTTTAAATATCACTAACAGCAGTAAAGAATACACAAATTTAAAAGAAATTGCGGCAAAGTCAAAACTTACAGATACAACGGTTTCAATTCCGATAACTGCCAGTTACTACGTCTACGATACAAATAAAATTAAATCTGGCGCACTGGAGGCAACCGCATTAATCAACGTGAAATACGACTAATAACAAGCAAGACGAGCAAGTGGCTAATAATAAAAAATAACAAGGTGTCTGCATTTCCCCCTCATGATGAGGGGGCTTTTTTTAGCGATGATAAAAAATCTCACCATCGTAGGCTTTAATGATTTTACCGTCGGTGTCGCTGATCAACACGTACGCGCCACCCATATAGGTCCAGTGCGTCCCGGCATCAGGCGCGGGCAGGTTACGTAACTGCCACTGCTTAATGTTGTACTCATCGGTGCGGTACATCTCTGGGACGGTATCGCCTGGTTTGAAATGCTTAAAGTCAGCAATGAAACTGCTTAACTCATACTTAGAAATTCCCGAGGTATTGGTCGAACCCGCGGTGGCTAGTGCGGCCCAGGCGGCACTGGTAACCAGCAAAAGCACACCCAGCAACATCTTATTTTTAATGGTCATAAACTCTCCACTTTGGGGATCTGTAATATCAGTCGCATATCTTTCCTGCCATACAATATAACTGACAAGCGATATTTTGTTAGTGATCCCATGATTTCGTAAAAAGTGTAAATGAAAGGATGCCCTAAAAGCATCCTTAGCGAGCAGAGAGCCAGCGGAAATAGCTGATTTAAGAATCATCCTGGGCTGAAGATAACATGCAGCCTATCGCATAATGCCCATAAAGCCATGCACGCCCATATACACCCCAACTAAGCCAATCAACAGACTGGAAAAATAGGGGGCACGTTTAGCGAGAGTGTTAAATCCGCTCCAGCGTTTTGCGACCTGCTGAACGCTGATTGCTGCGCCAACGCCTACGGTGACTAGCGTTAACGCCAGGCCAATGCTGAAACTGACGACCAGTGTTGCGCCTAGTGTCAGGGCTTTCAACTGAATACAAATCAACAGCACGGTAATTGCTGCCGGGCAGGGGATCAGTCCACCTGTTAACCCAAACAATAAAATTTGCCAGTTGGTCACTTCTCTGCCATTGAAGCGTCGTTTGATGTCATTGGCATGGGCTCGTGCATGAGCATCCTGATACTCCCCATGTTCGTGATGGTGATGATGTCCATGGTCGTGGTGATCTTCGTGATCGTGATGATACTCATGATCATGCCCGTGCATATTCTCCAGCCAGTTGCGTTCGCCGCGCCAGGTACGCCAGAACATCCAGAACGCGGTGCCAATAATGATCACCGCGGAAATCAACTGGAGCCACGGTTCTGCAGATTGAGCAGTAAAACGTTTGCTGATCACCATCCCGCCAAAGGCAATCAACCAGACCACCGCGGTATGCGAAATGGTTGCTGCCAGTCCGAGCATCACCGCCTGTTTAATGGTGCCTTTGATGGCGATGATAAACGCCGCCATCATCGTTTTTGAGTGCCCTGGTTCCAGGCCATGAAGCGCACCAAGTAAGATGGCGCTGGGGATGAAGAACCAGGCATTTCCTTGCTGAAGAAGAGTGGTAAATTCGGTCATGATAATAATTCTTAGTATTAATTCGGCAATCCGATTCTACTCCCCCCCAGTACCTGATACTACCCCCCAGTAGAATAATAGTGCTATGATTTTTCATGTTCTTGTTAACCAGGTGTTGCCATGTCTCATACAATCCGTGATAAACAGAAACTGAAAGCGCGTGCCAGTAAGATTCAGGGTCAGGTCGTGGCGCTCAAGAAAATGCTCGACGAGCCGCACGAATGCGCAGCTGTTCTACAACAGATTGCTGCTATCCGTGGCGCGGTAAACGGCCTGATGCGCGAAGTGATTAAGGGGCATCTGACGGAACACATCGTTCACCAGGGGGATGAGCTAAAACGTGAAGAAGATCTGGATGTCGTTCTGAAGGTGCTGGATTCATATATCAAATAATTTCACAACGTTATTGTAATCCCGCCGTTTTTCCTCGTTTACAACGTGTGCGCGGGACATTACCATCCATCTCTGCGATTCATCATCGCAACCAAACGACTCGGGGTGCCCTTCTGCGTGAAGGCTGAGAAATACCCGTATCACCTGATCTGGATAATGCCAGCGTAGGGAAGTCACGGACCACCAGGTCATTGCTTCTTCACGTTATGGCAGGAGCAAACTATGCAAGTCGACCTGCTGAGTTCCGCGCAAT
Source organism: Escherichia sp. MOD1-EC5189 (assembly GCF_002966045.1). Taxonomy (NCBI): domain Bacteria; kingdom Pseudomonadati; phylum Pseudomonadota; class Gammaproteobacteria; order Enterobacterales; family Enterobacteriaceae; genus Escherichia; species Escherichia sp. MOD1-EC5189. The sequence continues at coordinate 7,875 of NZ_PTRX01000014.1, forward strand.
CTGCGCACACGTTAAACCTCTTTTACCAACACTCTCCTCTTGTGCATTGCATGACCAATGATGTGGTGCAAACCTTTACTGCCAATACCTTGCTGGCGCTCGGTGCATCGCCAGCGATGGTTATCGAAACCGAAGAAGCCAGTCAGTTTGCGGCTATCGCCAGTGCGTTGCTGATTAACGTTGGCACGCTGACGCAGCCACGCGCACAGGCAATGCGTGCTGCCGTTGAACAGGCAACACACTCTCAAACCCCCTGGACGCTTGATCCGGTCGCGGTTGGCGCACTCGATTATCGTCGCCGTTTTTGTCATGAACTTTTATCTTTTAAACCGGCAGCGATACGTGGTAATGCTTCGGAAATCATGGCATTAGCTGGCGTTGCTAATGGTGGACGGGGAGTGGATACCACTGACGCCGCAGCTAATGCGATACCCGCTGCACAAACACTGGCACGGGAAACTGGCGCAATCGTCGTGGTCACAGGCGAGGTGGATTATGTTACCGATGGGCATCGTATCGTTGGCATTCACGGTGGCGATCCGCTAATGACCAAAGTGGTAGGAACTGGCTGTGCATTATCGGCAGTTGTCGCTGCCTGTTGTGCATTACCAGGCGATATGCTGGAAAATATCGCATCTGCCTGTCACTGGATGAAACAAGCCGGAGAACGCGCCGTCGCCAGAAGTGAAGGGCCTGGCAGTTTTGTTCCCCATTTTCTTGATGCGCTCTGGCAATTGACGCAGGAGGTGCAGGCATGAAACGGATTAACGCTCTGACAATTGCAGGCACTGATCCCAGTGGTGGCGCAGGAATTCAGGCAGATCTCAAAACGTTCTCTGCACTTGGTGCTTATGGTTGTTCAGTAATAACCGCCCTGGTAGCGCAAAACACCCGAGGCGTGCAATCGGTGTATCGCATAGATCCTGATTTTGTCGCCGCGCAGTTGGATTCGGTGTTCACTGATGTGCGAATCGACACCACTAAAATCGGTATGTTGGCGGAAACCGATATTGTTGAAGCGGTGGCAGAACGGTTGCAACGTTATCAGATCCAAAACGTGGTACTCGACACCGTTATGCTGGCAAAAAGCGGCGACCCTCTGCTTTCACCTTCGGCGGTTGCCACGCTGCGCAGTCGATTATTGCCACAGGTTTCATTAATAACGCCAAACTTGCCCGAAGCAGCTGCCTTGCTCGACGTGCCACACGCGCGCAACGAACAGGAAATGCTGGAACAAGGACGAGCGCTGTTAGCGATGGGCTGTGGCGCAGTGCTGATGAAAGGCGGTCATCTGGATGATGAGCAAAGCCCGGACTGGCTGTTTACCCGAGAGGGGGAACAACGGTTTACTGCACCGCGCATTATGACCAAAAACACCCACGGCACTGGTTGTACGCTCTCTGCGGCGTTGGCTGCACTACGCCCGCGCCATACAAACTGGGCTGACACCGTACAGGAGGCAAAAAGCTGGCTTTCATCGGCGTTAGCCCAGGCCGACACGCTGGAAGTTGGCGACGGTATTGGTCCGGTTCACCACTTCCACGCCTGGTGGTGAGCACCGTACTATAGCTGCTTTGGTTATTGTCAGTCTTTGGCGCTGACATTCAGGGATGAAACCAATGCAACTGAGAATCACCAGTCGAAAAAAATTCACCGCTTTATTATGCGCTCTGGGGCTCATTTCTATCGTTGCGATTTATCCGCGTCAGACGGTGAATTTTTTCTATTCGACAGCAATTCAGATTAAAGACTACATCCACTTCTACGGTTATCGCCCGGTCAAATCTTTTTCTATTCGCATTCCTGCCAGTTATACCATTCACGGAATAGATGTTTCGCGCTGGCAGGAGCGGATCGACTGGCTGCGTGTCGCAAAAATGCGCGACAACGGTATCCGCTTACAGTTTGCTTTTATTAAGGCCACGGAAGGCGAAAAGCTGGTTGACCCGTATTTTTCGCGCAACTGGCAAAAAAGCCGTGAAAATGGCCTACTGCGTGGGGCGTATCACTATTTTTCTCCGTCGGTATCCGCTTCAGTTCAGGCGAGATTATTTCTGCAAACGGTGGATTTTGCCCACGGCGATCTCCCTGCCGTGCTGGACGTAGAAGAGCGAGGAAAATTATCGGCAAAAGAATTACGCAAGCGGGTAAGTCAGTGGTTAAAAATGGTTGAAAAAAGCACGGGAAAAAAGCCGATTATTTACTCCGGAGCCGTGTTTTATCACACGAATCTGGCGGGGTATTTCAATGAGTATCCGTGGTGGGTAGCGCACTATTATCAACGTCGCCCGGACAATGACGGCATGGCATGGCGTTTCTGGCAGCATTCTGACCGTGGACAGGTCGATGGCATCAATGGTCCGGTGGATTTTAATGTGTTTAATGGCACGGTGGAGGAGTTGCAGGCATTCGTTGATGGGATTAAAGAAACGCCTTAAATAAGAAGCAGTGATATACTCCCACCAGACTCCCTGGCAGGAAAAAGACAAATGGAACAAGCGCATACCCAGCTGATTGCCCAACTGAACGAACGTATTTTAGCGGCGGATAACACGCCGCTTTATATTAAGTTTGCCGAAACGGTGAAAAATGCCGTGCGCAGCGGGGTGCTGGAACATGGCAATATTTTACCCGGCGAGCGCGATTTAAGTCAGTTAACCGGCGTTTCGCGTATTACGGTGCGCAAGGCGATGCAGGCGCTGGAAGAAGAGGGCGTGGTGACACGTTCGCGCGGCTACGGCACGCAGATTAATAACATCTTTGAATACTCGTTAAAAGAAGCGCGAGGATTTTCTCAGCAGGTGGTGTTGCGCGGGAAAAAGCCCGATACGCTATGGGTTAACAAGCGTGTCGTGAAATGTCCCGAAGAAGTCGCGCAGCAGCTGGCGGTCGAAGCAGGAAGTGATGTCTTTTTGCTTAAGCGTATTCGCTATGTTGATGAAGAAGCGGTCTCTATTGAGGAGTCGTGGGTTCCGGCGCATTTAATTCATGATGTTGATGCCATCGGAATCTCTCTTTATGACTACTTCCGCAGTCAGCATATTTTTCCAAAGCGTACCCGTTCCCGCGTTAGCGCCCGGATGCCGGATGCCGAGTTTCAGTCACATATTCAATTAGATAGTAAAATACCGGTGCTGGTGATCAAGCAAGTGGCGCTTGACCAACAGCAACGGCCTATTGAGTACAGCATCAGCCACTGTCGCAGTGATCTATACGTTTTTGTGTGTGAGGAGTAGTTCCTCGCGGGTTGGCGCGCAATCACCGCCGCGATGCCCGACAACCCACGACGCCACTGCATTGCCCAGCAATACGGCATCCGCCAGTGGCAAACCAGAGGCCAGTCCAGCTAATACGCCACCTGCATGACTGTCGCCCGCCCCAATGGTGTCTACAACTTGCGTTGGAAATGCCGGGATGCAGCCAGAAGCGTTATTGCTGAAATACCATGCGCCTTCTTTATCCAGACGAACGATCAACGGCGCGGCAAATTTCTCCTGCCATTGCTTGCCAAGTGTTGTTATCTCTGCTGATAAAGCAAAACGTTCGGCGGCAATCTCACCCTCCTGACGATTGAGTGACACTAAAGGTCGACAGGCCATGATTCGCGCCAGTAATGCATCCGGGATATCGCCAATACGTGGGCCAAAATCGATGAACGGCGTCACGTCTTGCAGACTCTCCAGCCATTCCACTAACAATTCACCGCAGGGCGAGGCCAGTTGATAACCGGAAAAATAGAGCAGGCTGCCAGGCGCAACGGTTAATCGCGCCAACCATTCGCGATTCCACTGATTTTCCACACCACTGAACGACATAAACGTGCGTTCACCATCAGGCTCAACCAGCGCCAGACACCAGCCGTTATCGCCTTCGGCGTTATCGATGAGGCTGATTAATCCTTCTTTCGCCATCCGGTTACGAATAATTTCCGCCCACACACCCTGGCCGAGCGGCAGGGCATTACCCGCTTCGATACCGAGGCGCTTTAACGCCACGGCAATATTCAGTGCGCAGCCGCCAACGTTAACGCTCTGCTGTTTCAGTTCGATATCGCACCCACGCCAGGGCAGGGCATAAGCGTCGGCGATCACATCAATGACTGCCGCGCCGACGACCATCACCGGCTGACGCGTGGTTAATTCAGGCAGCAGCGTGTGTAATCGAGCGCCGCTCATGCCGCCTCCCGTTGTTGACGATACTTCGCCAGCGCTGTGGCATAGCGGTTGAAATCAAGCTGATTTACCGCATCCAGTTCCGCCTTTAACGCAGGAGCGATAGTGTTAACGCCATGCAACGCGCCGCAAATCGCCGTCGCCATAGCGCCGATGGTGTCCGTGTCACCGCCAAGATTGGCGCACAGAATGGCGCAACGGTTCGGGTCGGTTTGTGCTAGTTCAACCAGCGCAATGGCGCACGGAACGGACTCAATAGTACTGGTACCTGCCCCAACCACCTGATACAGCTGTTCGCTGGCGGATTCGGTGCCGTCGGCATTGCGCACAATTTTCAGCGCAATCTCCAGACGTGCTGCCAGTGAGGCGCTGAAGGTAGTGATGCGTTTTTGCTGTGCATGTCGCGCAATTGAAGGCAGTGAATCAACAATCGCTGACCAGCTTTCTCCGTCAATGGCACGAGAAACCGCCCATGCGATGACTACCGCGCCTGCCACCGCCAGATCGGATTTATGGGTCGGGCTGGACGCCAGCGCCACATCATCAATAAAGGAATCAACATCGCGCGCCGGAAGCAAACAACCTAATGGCGAGACGCGCATCGCTGCGCCGTTGGTCACGCCATTGTTTTCCAGTTCAGCAACGGGTTTACCGTCGCGAATGGCGTTGAGAGCAATCTTCGAGGTCGGACCTAGTACGTTTTTGTTAAAGGCGTCGAAACGCAGCGCCCAGTCGAGAATATTACGCCCAATCAGATCCGGATCGATCTCGCCTTCACGTTCCAGTAACGCATCCGCCAGACACAGCGCCATTGAGGTATCGTCGGTGAATTCGGCGCGGTTAAAATAACAGGCCGCGTTATTCTCCTTTGGTCCAGGCAGAAAACGGTCAATCCAGCCAAAGTGTGCTTTAACGCGGCTGCGTGGCCAAAGCTCGGAGGGCATCCCCATCGCATCCCCTAACGCCTGCCCATAAAGAGCACCGAGAATACGTTCTGTTTTCATTTAACTTCCCCTTGTGTCAACGCAATATCGCGATCATCGACCTTGATAGCCGTAATTTCGTTGTCGGATTCGCGGAAAAAAATCATGAACAGCACGGCGATAATGGCAATCATCACCGCGCCGAAAGTCCACATCCCGGACCAGTTGAAAGTCAGTCCGTTTACCGGTTCCGGATAAGCGAACATCTTTTCCATCATCACACCGCCAAGACGATAGCCGAGCAAACTGCCGAATCCCTGGCAGCAGAGCGTGATCAGCCCCTGCGCAGCGGTACGCATATGCACGGGGGCTTTTTTATCGACATAGATGTAAGCGGTAACGTAGTAAAAATCGTAACTTACTCCATGCAGCAAAATGCCGAGGAACAGTAACGCGTAGGTGAAATATTCATCCGCACTACCGTAAATAAAGAAGCCATAGCGGATCGCAGCGGTGACCAGACCAAGTAATAATACCTTTTTGATACCAAATCGTTTGGTAAAAAACGGCAATGCCAGCATAAAGAAGATTTCAGAGAACTGGCCGAGCGTCATCCAGCCGGTGGCGTTTTTCATGCCGACTTCTGTCAGATAACCGTTGGCAAAGATGTAATAGAACGCCAGTGGCATCGCAAACAGGAATGAACAGAAGAAAAAGACGAGGAAGTTTTTATCGCGCAGCAGGATCAGCGCATCCAGGCCGAGCATGACTTTAATGTCCATTTTGCCGGTGCTTTTTGGCGGCGTGTCGGGCAGGAAAAACGCAAACACACCGAGTAATGCGGAGCTTCCGGCGGTAATTAATAGTGGAATATTGGTCGGTGAGATATCGTCATATCCCAGCATCTGAGGCAGGAATCCGCAGACCAGGCCAGAGGCAATCCAGCCTATAGTCCCCAGTACGCGAATGCGCGGAAAATCGCGCTCCACATCCGGGACGTTAGCAAACGCGATGCTGTTAGTCAGCGCAATGGTCGGCATATAGGTTAGCGAGTAGGCCAGCAGTAACGGGAAGAACCCGGCAAAAGTGGTCTGTTGCGCAGCGAAATACATCAGCGCCGCACCAGCGAACATCAATACCGCCAGCACTTTCTGCGCCGAGAAAAAGCGGTCAGTGATGGAGCCAACCAGAATTGGCGACAGGATCGCCGCAATGGCGGTACAGGCATACGACCAGCCAATTTCTCCGGCACTAAAACCGCTTTTACTTAACCACAACCACAATGGCACAAACCACGCGCCCCAGATAAACCATTCAACAAACATCATGAACGACAGCTTTGCTGTTGTTTTCATCTTTTAATTCCTTCATGACAGGTAATGTAAGGTACGCGATGACAATACCATTTAATAATACCTTTTAAATACCTTTGCGGTGAAAACTTGACCGCGGTAACATTTTTTCTGATGAATCGAGCCAACAGAAAACGCTGAAAAAACATCCAAAAGATGGAAAAACTCGCCTGTAACGACCAGGATTATGATTGCCCGCAAAAGGCGGGCCAGGACAATCCATAGCCGATATCCAATCGGAATTTACGGGAGCATAGTAATGACAGATATTGCGCAGTTGCTTGGCAAAGACGCCGACAACCTTTTACAGCACCGTTGTATGACTATTCCTTCTGACCAGCTTTATCTCCCCGGACATGACTACGTAGACCGCGTGATGATTGACAATAATCGCCCGCCAGCGGTGTTACGTAATATGCAGACGTTGTACAACACTGGGCGTCTGGCTGGCACAGGATATCTTTCTATTCTGCCGGTTGACCAGGGCGTTGAGCACTCTGCCGGAGCTTCATTTGCCGCTAACCCGCTCTACTTTGACCCGAAAAACATTGTTGAACTGGCGATCGAAGCGGGCTGTAACTGTGTGGCGTCAACTTACGGCGTGCTGGCATCGGTATCGCGGCGTTACGCGCATCGCATTCCATTCCTCGTCAAACTTAATCACAACGAGACGCTAAGTTACCCGAACACTTACGATCAAACGCTGTATGCCAGCGTGGAGCAGGCGTTCAACATGGGCGCGGTGGCGGTTGGCGCGACCATCTATTTTGGCTCGGAAGAGTCACGTCGCCAGATTGAAGAAATTTCTGCGGCCTTTGAACGTGCGCACGAGCTGGGCATGGTGACCGTGCTGTGGGCCTATTTGCGTAACTCCGCCTTTAAGAAAGATGGCGTTGATTATCATGTTTCCGCCGACCTGACAGGTCAGGCGAACCATCTGGCGGCAACCATAGGTGCAGATATCGTCAAACAAAAAATGGCGGAAAATAACGGCGGTTATAAAGCGATTAATTACGGTTATACCGACGATCGCGTGTACAGCAAGTTGACCAGCGAAAACCCGATTGATCTGGTGCGTTATCAGTTAGCTAACTGCTATATGGGCCGGGCAGGGTTGATAAACTCCGGCGGTGCTGCAGGCGGTGAAACTGACCTCAGCGATGCAGTGCGTACTGCGGTCATCAACAAACGCGCTGGCGGAATGGGGCTGATTCTTGGACGTAAGGCGTTCAAGAAATCGATGGCTGACGGCGTGAAACTGATTAACGCCGTGCAGGACGTTTATCTCGATAGCAAAATTACTATCGCCTGATACGCCTCATACGAACAGCACTACCCCGTAGGGCGGATAAGGCGTTCGCGCCGCATCTGACATAAAACAACGTGCACTTCGTTACGGCTTCCCCCGGGAGGCCGTTTTTTTTTCCTGTCATTCTGATTAATTTTCATATTGTCGTTTTTGTGATCGTTATCTCGACATTTGAAAACAAATAATTTCATTATATTTTGAAATCGAAAACAAACGACAGGATGTGAAAATGTACGTGGTATCGACAAAGCAGATGCTGAACAACGCGCAGCGCGGCGGTTATGCGGTTCCGGCATTCAATATTCACAATCTCGAAACGATGCAAGTGGTGGTGGAAACCGCTGCCAGCATGCATGCGCCGGTCATCATCGCCGGAACGCCCGGTACATTTACTCATGCTGGTACAGAAAATCTGGTGGCGCTGGTCAGCGCTATGGCGAAGCACTATCACCATCCATTGGCGATTCACCTCGACCATCACACGAAATTTGACGATATCGCTCAGAAAGTTCGTTCAGGTGTGCGCTCGGTAATGATCGACGCCTCGCATTTGCCTTATGCGCAAAATATTGCACGGGTAAAAGAGGTGGTGGATTTTTGCCATCGCTTTGATGTCAGCGTCGAAGCGGAGCTGGGGCAGCTTGGCGGCCAGGAAGATGATGTACAAGTCAATGAAGCTGATGCGTTGTATACCAACCCCATTCAGGCGCGTGAATTTGCCGAGACAACCGGGATTGATTCCCTGGCGGTCGCCATCGGCACGGCTCACGGTATGTATGCCAGCGCACCGGCGCTTGATTTTTCTCGACTGGAGAACATTCGCCAGTGGGTGAACTTACCGCTGGTGCTGCATGGCGCGTCAGGGTTATCGACTAAGGATATTCAGCAAACCATCAAACTGGGGATATGCAAAATCAACGTTGCAACGGAGCTGAAAAATGCCTTCTCGCAGGCGTTAAAAAATTACCTGACCGAGCACCCCGAAGCGACCGCTCCCCGGGATTATTTGCAGTCGGCTAAATCCGCAATGCGCGATGTGGTGAGCAAAGTGATTGCTGATTGTTGCTGCGAGGGCAGGGCATAACGCACCTGCCATTTACAAGGAAAAAACATGAAAACGTTAATTGCCCGGCATAAAGCTGGTGAACATATCGGCATATGTTCAGTCTGTTCTGCCCATCCGTTGGTTATCGAAGCGGCGCTGGCATTTGATCGCAACAGCACGCGCAAAGTGCTGATTGAAGCAACGTCAAACCAGGTCAATCAATTTGGCGGTTATACCGGAATGACACCGGCGGACTTTCGCGAATTTGTGTTTGCGATTGCCGATAAAATCGGATTTGCTCGTGAGCGTATCATTCTCGGCGGCGACCATCTGGGACCGAACTGCTGGCAGCAAGAAAATGCGGAAACGGCGATGGAAAAATCCGTCGAGCTGGTAAAAGCATATGTTCGAGCGGGGTTCAGTAAAATTCACCTTGATGCGTCAATGTCATGTGCGGGGGATCCAATACCATTAGCGCCAGAAACGGTTGCTGAACGTGCTGCCGTGCTTTGTCAGGCGGCGGAAAGTGTGGCGACAGATTACCAGCGTGAGCAACTGAGCTATGTCATTGGCACCGAAGTTCCGGTTCCGGGCGGTGAGGCCAGCGCCATTCAGTCAGTACACATTACCCGGGTTGAAGATGCCGCCAATACTTTACGTACGCATCAAAAGGCCTTTATTACTCGTGGGCTGACAGAGGCGTTAACACGCGTGATTGCCATCGTGGTACAGCCGGGTGTGGAATTTGATCACAGCAATATTATCCATTATCAGCCGCAAGAAGCGCAGGCGCTGGCGCAATGGATAGAAAACACCCGAATGGTTTATGAAGCACATTCTACCGATTACCAGACCCGGACGGCTTATTGGGAATTAGTCCGCGATCACTTTGCAATTTTGAAAGTAGGGCCAGCATTAACCTTTGCTCTACGTGAGGCGATATTTGCGTTGGCACAAATTGAGCAGGAGCTTATCGGCCCCGAAAATCGTAGCAGTTGCCTGGCGGTGATTGAAGAAGTGATGCTCGATGAACCGCAGTACTGGAAAAAATATTATCGCACGGGTTTTAACGATTCATTACTGGATATTCGTTACAGCCTGTCGGATCGTATTCGTTATTACTGGCCGCATAGTCGAATTAAAAATAGCGTTGAAACGATGATGGCGAATCTGGAAGACGTGGACATCCCACTGGGCATGATTAGTCAGTATCTACCCAAACAATTTGAACGCATACAGTCCGGGGAATTATCGGCAATACCGTATCAGTTGATTATGGATAAAATTTATGATGTTTTGCGTGCCTATCGCTACGGCTGTGCGGAATAAGGACGGTATATGACTAACCTGTTTGTTCGTAGCGGAATTTCTTTTGTCGATCGTAGCGAAGTTTTAACTCATATCGGTAATGAGATGATCGCGAAAGGTGTGGTTCATGAAACCTGGCCACAGGCATTAATTGCCAGAGAAGCAGAATTCCCCACGGGGATAATGCTTGAACAGCACGCCATTGCAATACCGCATTGTGAGGCGATTCATGCTAAGTCGTCAGCCATTTATCTGTTAAGACCGGCGAATAAAATAAAGTTTCAGCAAGCTGATGATGATAACGACGTGGCGGTGTCGTTGATTATCGCGCTGATTGTCGAAAATCCGCAGCAGCAACTGAAGCTTTTGCGGTGCTTATTTGGCAAGTTGCAGCAACCAGATATCGTTGAAACGCTAATCACCATTTCTGAATCGCAATTAAAGGAATATTTCACACAGCATATTTTAGATTCCGAATAACCAAAAACATCTGTACCAATAAAAAGGATTGATTATGAAACGCAAGATAATTGTCGCTTGCGGAGGCGCGGTTGCGACCTCTACGATGGCGGCGGAAGAAATTAAAGAGTTGTGTCAGAGTCATAATATTCCTGTTGAATTAATCCAGTGTCGGGTTAATGAAATAGAGACCTATATGGATGGCGTGCATTTGATATGTACTACCGCCAAAGTTGACCGCAGTTTTGGCGATATTCCGTTAGTTCACGGCATGCCTTTTGTTTCTGGTGTCGGTATCGAAGCATTACAAAATAAAATTCTGACTATCTTACAGGGGTGACCTATGTTTTCAGAAGTCATGCGTTATATTCTCGACCTCGGCCCTACGGTCATGTTGCCGATTGTCATCATTATTTTTTCTAAGATATTAGGCATGAAGGCAGGCGATTGCTTTAAAGCGGGTCTGCATATCGGGATTGGCTTTGTTGGCATTGGCCTTGTGATTGGCTTAATGCTGGATTCCATTGGCCCGGCGGCGAAAGCGATGGCGGAAAATTTCGACCTGAATCTGCATGTGGTCGATGTCGACTGGCCGGGCTCTTCACCCATGACCTGGGCGTCGCAAATTGCGCTGGTGGCGATTCCGATTGCGATTCTGGTTAACGTGGCGATGCTACTGACCCGTATGACGCGGGTAGTAAATGTTGATATATGGAATATCTGGCATATGACCTTCACCGGCGCATTGCTGCATCTGGCAACCGGTTCATGGATGATAGGGATGGCGGGTGTGGTAATTCACGCGGCGTTTGTTTATAAGCTCGGCGACTGGTTTGCCCGCGATACCCGAAATTTCTTTGAGCTGGAAGGCATTGCTATTCCGCACGGTACGTCGGCGTATCTGGGGCCAATTGCGGTGCTGGTGGATGCTATCATCGAGAAAATCCCAGGCGTTAACCGTATTAAATTTAGCGCCGACGATATTCAGCGCAAATTTGGCCCATTTGGCGAACCTGTCACCGTGGGCTTTGTGATGGGGCTGATTATCGGCATCCTCGCGGGTTACGATGTCAAAGGCGTATTGCAACTGGCGGTAAAAACGGCGGCAGTCATGCTGCTGATGCCACGGGTGATTAAACCCATCATGGATGGTTTAACGCCCATCGCTAAGCAGGCCCGTAGTCGTTTACAGGCGAAGTTCGGCGGTCAGGAGTTCCTGATAGGCCTTGATCCGGCATTACTGCTGGGGCATACGGCGGTGGTATCGGCAAGCCTGATTTTTATCCCGCTCACCATTTTAATTGCTGTTTGTGTTCCGGGTAATCAGGTACTGCCGTTTGGCGACCTTGCCACCATCGGCTTCTTTGTTGCGATGGCAGTTGCCGTGCATCGTGGAAATCTGTTCCGCACCTTAATCTCGGGTGTCATCATTATGAGCATCACCCTGTGGATCGCGACGCAAACTATTGGTTTGCACACCCAACTGGCGGCTAATGCTGGGGCGTTAAAAGCCGGGGGCATGGTGGCTTCAATGGATCAGGGCGGTTCTCCCATTACCTGGTTACTGATTCAGGTTTTCTCCCCGCAAAATATTCCCGGTTTCATTATTATCGGTGCCATTTATCTAACCGGTATTTTCATGACCTGGCGTAGAGCGCGCGGCTTTATTAAACAAGAGAAAGCCGTTCTCGCAGAATAATTTTTACCTGAGGGGGAGTTTATCCCCCTTAATAATCAGGAGTTTTTATGAAATCAGTGGTGAATGATACTGATGGTATCGTACGCGTTGCCCAACGAGTCATTCCTGAAATTAAACATCAGGATGAGGTGCGGGTAAAAATTGCCAGCTCGGGATTATGTGGTTCCGATTTACCCAGAATTTTTAAAAATGGTGCACATTATTATCCAATAACGTTAGGCCATGAATTTAGCGGCTATATTGATGCTGTGGGATCCGGTGTTGATGATTTACATCCTGGCGATGCGGTTGCCTGTGTGCCGTTATTACCCTGTTTTACTTGTCCAGAGTGTCTGAAAGGGTTTTATTCCCAGTGCGCAAAATATGATTTTATTGGCTCACGGCGTGATGGCGGGTTTGCCGAATATATTGTCGTTAAGCGGAAAAATGTCTTTGCTCTACCTGCGCATATGCCTATTGAGGATGGGGCTTTTATTGAACCGATTACCGTTGGCCTGCATGCTTTCCATTTAGCGCAAGGTTGTGAGAATAAAAACGTTATTATTATTGGTGCCGGAACCATTGGCCTGCTGGCCATTCAGTGCGCTGTCGCGCTGGGAGCAAAGAGTGTGACGGCTATCGACATTAGCTCAGAAAAACTGGCACTGGCAAAATCTTTCGGTGCGATGCAAACATTTAACAGCCTTGAAATGAGCGCGCCGCAAATGCAGGGCGTTTTACGCGAGCTGCGCTTTAATCAGCTTATCCTCGAGACGGCTGGCGTCCCGCAAACCGTCGAACTGGCGGTAGAGATTGCCGGGCCTCATGCCCAGCTGGCGCTGGTGGGCACGTTGCATCAGGATCTGCATTTAACATCGACAACGTTTGGCAAAATATTACGTAAAGAGCTGACGGTTATCGGCAGTTGGATGAACTACTCCAGCCCTTGGCCGGGGCAGGAGTGGGAAACGGCGAGCCGGTTGCTGACAGAACGTAAGTTAAGCCTGGAGCCATTAATCGCTCACCGTGGAAGCTTTGAAAGCTTCGCCCAGGCGGTGCGTGACATCGCTCGTAATGCTATGCCGGGCAAAGTGTTGCTTATTCCCTGAAACCGCGGGCCAGCGTGATGCTGGCCCGGTATTGTGCAAAACAGATCATTCACCAATGGTCCCCCTTCGTTTACACTAGCCACAATTGAATATGGGTAAATGACGATGAATTCATTCGAGCGAAGGAATAAGATCATCCAATTAGTGAATGAACAGGGAACAGTGCTTGTTCAGGATCTGGCGGGAGTATTTGCTGCCTCGGAAGCGACAATCCGTGCCGATTTGCGCTTTCTCGAACAAAAAGGCGTGGTTACGCGCTTTCATGGCGGTGCGGCGAAAATAATGTCCGGTAATAGTGAAACCGAGACCCAGGAAGTCGGGTTTAAAGAGCGATTTCAGCTCGCCAGCGCGCCGAAAAACAGAATTGCGCAGGCGGCAGTCAAAATGATCCACGAAGGGATGACCGTTATTCTCGACAGCGGAAGTACGACAATGCTTATCGCAGAAGGTTTAATGACCGCCAAAAATATCACGGTGATTACCAACAGTCTCCCGGCGGCGTTTGCCCTTTCCGAAAATAAAGACATTACTCTGGTCGTCTGTGGTGGCACGGTCCGCCATAAAACGCGCTCGATGCATGGCTCCATTGCCGAGCGTTCATTGCAGGATATTAATGCCGATTTAATGTTTGTCGGTGCTGATGGTATTGATGCGGTTAATGGTATTACGACCTTTAATGAAGGTTATTCGATTAGCGGTGCGATGGTCACCGCCGCTAATAAAGTGATTGCCGTTCTCGATTCATCGAAATTTAACCGTCGCGGTTTTAATCAGGTACTGCCAATCGAAAAAATTGACATTATTATTACCGATGATGCCGTGTCAGAGGTGGATAAACTGGCATTGCAGAAGACACGGGTGAAATTAATTACGGTGTAGTATTGTTCAGTAGGCCGGATAAGGTGTTTATACCGCATCCGGCATAACTGTTTCTCCCTGGTTCAAGAGAGAATAGTTTGATTAACGCAATAATGGACAATCCGGTGGTAATCGACAACGCAACGCCGCCGGAAGTATTTCAATATGAAAGTTTTGCCCACTCAACGGTTCGCCATCAAGATTAAAGGTAATTTCGTGTGGCGCTTGTATATCGAACCACGCCGAAGCATCTTCGATAATATTCGGGTTATCTTCGTCAGATTTTAAGGTTGATACGAGAGCCGGAAGAATTTCATCGCCGGTGAAAATGCGCAGTTGCAGTAAGCCGTCGTTAATTAATGCGTTCGGGCACAATTGCTGACCGCCACCTGCCTGACGGCCGTTACCAATACCAATGACTAGTGCGTCACCTTGCCAGTGAAAGTTTTCACCGCGGATTTCACAACGGTCCGGTTGCAGTGTATCCATGCGCATTAAGCCGTGAATGATGTAAGAGACGCCACCCAGCGCTGCTTTTAATTTTTCCGGCGTTTCTGTGGTAATACGTGTCCCAAACCCACCCGTTGCCATATTAATAAAACAGGTTTGTTTGTTGACCTGCGCCATATCAATCGCAATAGCGTCACCAGCAATTGCTAGTTTCAGCGCCTTATCCAGTGCCTCAGGTATACCCACGCTGGTCGCGAAATCGTTCGCTGTACCTAGTGGCAAAATCCCCAGCGCGGGTATGTCATCGCCCTCACACTGAATCAGCGCCGAGGAAACTTCATTAATAGTGCCATCGCCACCACCGGCAATTACCGTTGCGACGCCCAGCTTCCGGGCCTCTTCTACAAATCGGGCGGCATCGCCTTTCTCCCAGGTGACCCGCACATGGATCGTCATTCCTTCCTCGCGCAACAGCATAATTGCTTCGCGCAAGGGTTGATTGTCAGTACTTTTGCCGTTAAGAATCAGTAAGCTGGCGGGAAATTCTGCCATAATCGTATGCCTTTATGATTGGTCTGTAGATAGTGTAGAGCAGAAAAGAAAAGGCGGAGTCAGAACAGGATGAAAATCGGAGGATAAAAAATCAGTTCAAGGATGGGGAATTCAGTGGTTACCAGTAAGGGGGGGCAACGGTACACTCGGTTTTTATCGGCATAAATGATCACTCAAAGCACTTAAGCATTATTTTACTGTGGATTCAGCGTGGTAGCGAACATTAACGGTAGTCAGGGACAAACTTCAAAAGAGCCTATGCATCATATTCAACAAAGCAATGGCATCCTCAATGTACGATTCCAATTATATTAAATAATTCCTATGAGGTTATCGGTGATAGGCCTCCATGTCTGTATTTCCTACTTATGTAGGAAATTCTGCACAAAACATTTATTATAATCCTATTCAATAATGACAATGATGTCATTATTATATTTCAACACTAGAGAGTGTCGTTGGTGTTTAATGGGGGAAGGTGAGATGAAAAAGACAGCTGCTATATCATTAATTAGTGTTTTTCTTATGTCTGGTTGTGCTGTGCATAATGATGAGACAAGTATCGGTAAATTCGGTCTTGCCTATAAAAGTAATATCCAGCGTAAACTCGATAACCAATACTACACTGAAGCCGAAGCATCTTTAGCCAGGGGCAGAATATCTGGTGCAGAAAATATAGTGAAAAATGATGCAGCTAATTTCTGTGTTACTCAGGGCAAAAAAATGCAGATAGTTAACCTGAAGACTGAAGGGGCAGGATTACATGGCGTCGCGCGTCTGACATTCAAATGTGGAGAGTGAGAATAGATTCAAGACTACCATGGACACATCCATTTTTATCTCTGATAAGGTATTCTTCAACACCATTATTGAATGTGAGTAATAATGACAAGCAGATAGATGAAACTACAGCAGAATTTTTATTTTATGCGGCTATCAGAAAATGATGGCATAAATATTCCTATGCTTTAGCTTCATTTTTTGTAAGCGTCAAACATGCGCGTTCTGGCTGTGCGTAGCCGGACCCTGTGCGAGCACGATGCCGTTAAGTGAAAGGCATCGTGCTATGAAGGGGAATTCTATCGATATGGTCAATGGAAGGAGGTAACCCGGTATGAATCCTTCCTTCTGTTTCATTGAATTACGCATAAAAAATAAGCCCGTGTAAGGGCGTTTTTCAGGGTAGGTAACATGGGCTTTCAGCGGTGCAATGCGGGTTTGCGCGGCACGCAAGACCACTGAAAGCCATAATAAACTACCCTACTGTGGACACAGTGTGGACACTCATGGAGTCAACGCCACCACGTAGCGGATTGAGTGAAACAGCATCCTGAAGATACTCCGGGGCAAAGTGCGCATAGACCATTGTCTGCTCTATGCGTGAATGTCCCAGTATTCTCTGCAGGGTGATGATACTCCCGCCGTTAATCATAAAGTGGGTAGCAAAACTGTGACGCAATGCGTGAGTTGCTTGCCCGTCCGGTAGATCTGGTTTTACATCTTTCATTGTTCGCCTGAACTTCGGATATGAGGCATCAGGGAACAGATAACCTTTACCCGCAATCATTACAGCAACTTCCTCAGAGATAGGGACTGTGCGCGGTTTGTTCGTCTTTGTTTTAACGAACGTCACCCGATTCTGTATTACGTTCTCAGCTTTCAGTTTCGCGGCTTCACCCCATCGAGCGCCGGTACTTAAACAGAGGATCGCGATTTTCTTGTTGTCCCCGTCAAGATTGGCAAGTAACAATGTTATTTCTTCCTGCGTCAGATAGCCTGTTTCTGGTTTCTGCTCCTTGAGCTTTTTCATCCCTCTGAAAGGGTGTTCGCCAAAAAACAGTTCCGCATCAATTAGCGCAGTAAACATACCACTCAGGCAGGTAAGGTCGCGGTTAATACTGGCCGGTTTTATGCCTTGCCCTCTGCGAGTCATGCTGTACTGGCTAATAAGCGCTTTGGTTATCTGGAACGCGCAAGGGTCATCAGTGATCCGGGTAAAGATTTCAATCTTACCCAAATTGGATTTTCCGTGTTCTTCATGCTTGCCTTTCAGATCCCACCAGACTTTTGTTAATTCAGACAGATGCCGCTTATCTGTCGGTTTAGCTAGCCATTCTTTATCGTGATGGTTGTATTGAGTGTGTTTCTCAAAAGCTACAGCCTCACTTTTCTTGTCAAATTTCCTGCGGATGCGCTTTCCGTTGCGCCCTGCAGGTCTGATATCCACTTCATAACGACCATCATCGAGTTTCTTAATTGTCATAAGACCCCCAAATGAATGGTGCTAGGTTGAGTTTTCTTTGCTGCTGTTAATTTTCCCTTGCGCTTAGATTTCACAAAATTGTTGTGCTTGTTGTATTTGGCAACAAGTAAACAAATTTTGTTATAAAGATGCGCCTGGTGAATGGTTAACCAATCTTTTGGTCTGAGTGCTGCGATGTTGTTACATCTTGCCCAAAGTGTGCGAGGGCCGGTGCTATCTGACCGGCTTCGGGAGCAACCTGATCGGTCATAAACCACAACGTGTATTTGCTGAACTGGGGCATTTGCAAAATCCTCATCATTACGTCCGTGGGCGGTGTAGAACGACCACTTTCGTAATAACTTAAAGTGCCATAGGGAATGCCTGTTAAATCAGCAAGTTGCTGTCTGCTGAGATACTCAGACTTTCTGATGAGTACAATTTTCTCGTTTAAGGCGTTTGACATGGTGTTTAGATCTCAATACTATTTGATTTAGATGTAGACTGTTTGATGTTTAGAAATGAACATCAAAAGCAACTATAAGCCATTGGTGACGATTCTTAAACTTGTGAGGGCCTTAAATGGTTAAACAGATCGCGTTAAGCACAGATGCCGTCCCATATCAGGAGTTCGCAAAACTCATTGGTAAAACACCGGCAGCGGTGAAGGGGATGATTGAAAAAGGAAAGCTACCTGTAGTTGAAATGACCGATCCGCAATCAACTTCCGGGCGGGCAGGTGAGTACTGGGTCTATCTTCCAGCCTGGAACAACGGCATGAAAATGGCGTATGAGAGCCGCCCGAAGGAAATTAGGGAAGGGTGGTTAATGTGGTTGGGTCTGGGCAATCCATCATAAGCAACTTACAGGGTTGAATAAAATGGACACGGCAAAAATCTTTAAACTCTCAGATAGTCATACAGCGTTATCAAATGTGTTTATACGGATTAAGGATAAAAGAACACCTTGCGGTAATTACTTTTTCCGTTTGGATAAGTTGGACTGCGTTTCGTTAGCAGATAATTCAGGACTAACACCATTAATTGAGGTTACTGGTGGGTATGTTGAACCCAGCGTCACTTATGAGCAATTCATGAGTTTTCTTTTTCAGGTATTTGATGACGTATCAAAAGGTGATAACAGCATCAGAGTTTATGAGTTGATTGTTGATGAAGAAACAGTGCGAGATGTACCACCTCGCACAAGAAAAACGATAACGCCACAGTGATGGATTATTTGAACCATTTACTAGATGGGTGAGTGTCACCAATGTGGTGCGTTTCCTCGAAAGATTTTGAGAAGTGCATGCCGGGGATAGCGACATCGGCTTGATCCAGAATAGGAGCGTCGATAATGGCATTAAGGAAAAACTGGGCATTTTGCTTTGCTAATTCTAATGAGTCAAAGCCATTTCCTGAACTTTCGGTAACTTTAGACAGTTGTCCATTTTTTGAGATAAATAATTCCCAGCCCCATAGCGATTCATGCTGTTTTAAAGAAATAACTACAGATGGACAGTTTTCTGTATCGCCAGAATTAATATCGTCACCAGCCTTAATAAAGATTGGCGATTCCATAAGGCCTACAAATTTCTCAAG
Source organism: Escherichia sp. MOD1-EC5189 (assembly GCF_002966045.1). Taxonomy (NCBI): domain Bacteria; kingdom Pseudomonadati; phylum Pseudomonadota; class Gammaproteobacteria; order Enterobacterales; family Enterobacteriaceae; genus Escherichia; species Escherichia sp. MOD1-EC5189. The sequence continues at coordinate 26,930 of NZ_PTRX01000014.1, forward strand.
GTCATCAATGGCTTTAGGTCTTGTTTCAAATAGTGGACTTTCAAAGAGGGGGGCACCATCGGAAAGCACCCAGTGTGATCCGTGGTCTTTTTTAAAAAATACATTGAATTTCATTACAACTCCTTCTGTGTTGGTGATTGTTATGCCTGATTCACCGCTCAAAGTTACACAGGCATAGCGATGTTATCACAGGAAACACGCGCCGGGCGTGGGGTCGTATCCCGGCATCTTTTCAATATGACGGAGATCAACATGGAATTAACACAATGCCCTTCACTCGCCAGTCTGCTCACGCACGGCCAGCAGATCACCCACCGTCAGCATCAACGTGGCTGGATTGAAACCCCGGACGGGAGGTTCTTCCAGCCGAAAGCGGTAGATGTTCAATTTGTTAAAAACTGCCGTGTACCGTTCATGTCGCGCCCGCGTAATAAGCGCCGCTGGTTTTCCCGCTTAATGGGCATCTTTGCGTAGTTCGGGGAGGTGGTTATGTTGATGGATAAGACAGAACAACAGCCAGGTCGCCGCCAGTTCTTAGAGCAACGGGCGCGGCTGCAAGCAAGTTTGAACGCCTCACGCGTGAATGACACTGCAACCCGTTTTAACCGCCTGGATCATGCCTGCAAAAAGGTGATTTTCATCCTGGCAAACGATGCGTCCAGATACATAGTCGGAATGCCGAAGCTGACCGCCAAACAGCTGGGTTGTACTTACGAAAATCTAACCGAAAAGGAGCAAACGTGCCTTTTGATGGGCATTAAACGCCTTTCCGAATTTGCAGCATCAATGCCGTGGGAATTTGAGGACTACGCCGCACCACGCGCCGAAATTCAGGCGATACGAGACAAACCACCCGCGGCAGATAACGCAGTAAATTAACAACTAACTACCCACAAAAAAGAAACAGGCGCTAACGCGTCGGGCTTCTTGCACCCTGGAGAAAGTAAAAATGATTCGATCTCTCGTTAAATGGCCCGGTGGTAAAGGCCGCGTTATGCCTGATTTGCTGCCGATTCTGCCGAAAGCCGATTGCCTGGTGGAACCGTTTGTCGGCGGTGCTTCTGTTTTCCTCAATACTGAATATCGCCGTTATATCCTGGGTGATATCAACCCAGATTTAATTAACCTGTATCGCCAGATAACCCGCTGGCCTGATGCGGTGATCGACGCTGCTCGCCCACTGTTTAAAGTGTACGGCGATAAAGACGGCTATAAGTGGATCCGCGATGATTTCAACGCCCGCGCCCGTGACCTACTGTCATTGCGCAGTGTGTTTGAAGATGGGCCGGACGCGGGCAAGATTCTTCGTGCAGCACAATTTCTTTACCTGAACCGTCACGGATATAACGGCGTAGTACGCTACAACCAACAGGGTGGATATAACGTTCCCTTTGGGCGTCACAAAACCCCGCCTTACTTCCCGGAAGAACAAATCCGTTTATTCTCTGAAAAAGCTAACGACACGAAAGCTATTTTCGTGTGCTGCGATTTCCAGAGCACGTTAAAAATCATGATTGGTAGTGACGCGGTTATCTATTGCGATCCGCCATATCTGCCAACAAGCGAAACCGCTAATTTCACCCAATACCACACCGCCCCGTTTGGGATTAAAGAGCATCGCCAGTTAGCTGCCGCTCAGCTGGATATTAACCGCCTTACTGGTTCGCCGGTGATCCTGTCTAATAGCGACACCCCAGCCACCCGCGAGATTTATCGCTCTTTCAACTTCCAGGAAATTATCGTTAACCGTTCTGTCAGCGCGAACGCCATTACCAGAGGGGCCGCCAGTGAAGTGATCGGCGTCCTCAAAGTCTGCGCGACTTGTCGCCGTGCCGGTGGTGGGTGCTGTCCTGACTGCGGCCCTTGTGCTGGTTATTCCGTGTGGGGTGGAGCGGCTGACGAGGTGCTCTTCTGATGGCTAGCAAAATTAATAACGGTCTTTCGGAATACCAGCGCGGCGCACTGGCTGCGCTTAACGAAGCCAAAACACTGGCCCTTGCACACGCAACGTTGGCGGGTGTTCTCGCCGGAAGTGAAGCCGCAAACACGCTGTTGATTTCTTTCAATGTGTTACTCGACCCGCTAATCGAAAAGCATTCCCAGCGGGAGGGTGATAGCGGGGCATCCAATGTCTGACACCGCTTTTGCATGGCCCTGGAACGCGCCGCGCCCAGCTATTGGCCTGTACACCTACGAACCGAAAAAAATCGCCCCGCTTGCAGGGGCGGTGGTACATCATCCAGCCGTAAAAAAACACATCGATCACATCTTCAAACGCGCCGGTTACAACCCCGACGAGGTTCGGGACCGTAACGCGCTTATCCAGGCGCTGGACAGGCACGAACCGTGCGGCCTGCTACTGGCCGCCCATCAAAATATAATCCGGCAGGAAATGGAAGCCGCTAAAGCTACGACGGCAGCCTGGGTCAATACGCCGGAGGGTGTCGAAGCGCGTTTATTATCAGAGCCGTTCTTCATTCGTGAAGTCTGGCGTAAAAAAATTGAGTGGTTACGGGTCAACCGTGAAACCAGACACACCAATGATTTTCTTATGGGGACCGTGAAAAAATCATTGCTGCGTCTTGATGTTGTACGCACAAGGCAAGGTGTTTCGCCTGATATCACCGGCGAACTGGCTGCGTACTGGTTCGGGCGCTGGCAACGTCTGGCTGATTTCACAAAGCGGGAAGCACTGAGCGCCGCTAATGAGATCGCCAGCCGCATGGCTGAAATGCTGGGGACGGAATGCGAAGCCCTGGGACGGAATGTTTCAGACATGAACGTCGAAGAATTGGACTGGCTTTATTACCACCTGGGCCGCGAAATGCTGGCGCTTCGCATTGTACCGCCTGCATGGTATGCGCCGTGGGAACGCGAGCGCATATGCACGGCCATTTTGCGTATGGCTTCGCCTGACTGGTGGGGGCGTAAAATCTGGCGCTTGCGTTGTGACTGGCGCGAGAACCAGCTGCGTGCTGTTGGCGCGGTAAATAAAAAAGCGCACGCCTACGTTAGCGTTTCCAGCCTGATCGAGTGGCAGGAACAGCGCCGTAAAAACCGGGATTTTTTCAAAAGTCATGAACTGGTAGACGAATACGGCAACGTTTCGTCGCTTGAGGAAATGATTAATAAATCCACGTCTAACCCGGCTATTCGTCGCCATGAGCTTATGGCCCGAATGGCTGGGGTTGAGCTTGTCGCCCAAAGTCGCGGCGATGTTGGCATCTTCCTGACCATCACTTGCCCGTCGAAATATCACAGTAATATTGCGTCCGGCCACCATAACGCCAAATGGAATCATTCCACCGTCGCCCAGGCGCAGCGCTATTTATGCCGAGTATGGAACCGGGCAACCGCCAAACTGAAACGCGAAGATTTGCGCCCTTACGGCTTCCGCGTCGCTGAGCCGCATCATGATGGGACACCACACTGGCACGCATTGCTATTTATGCCACAAGAGCAAGTTAAAGCTACGGTTGCGATCCTTCGCGCCTACTTCATTGCGGAAGACCGCGACGAGCTGGGCCGCAATACCGGTGCTCGTTTCAAGTCAAAAAAAATGGACCCACGGAAAGGGTCAGCAACGGCGTATATCGCGAAATACATTTCGAAGAATATCGACGGCCACGCGCTGGCCGGTGAACTGGACGACGAAAGCGGCAAGCCGCTGAATGAAACAGCCAAATATGCAATGGCCTGGGCGTCACTTCACCGCATCCGCCAGTTTCAGCCCATCGGACAGCCGCCCATATCGGTTTACCGCGAGCTGCGCAAACTGAGCAATCAGATCACGACCCGCCAGAAAATTGACAATACCTTCAAGCGCGGTGCGCCGTTGCTTGTGGATCCTGCAATGGATGCGGTTTGCGCCGCTGCCGATGTCGGGTGCTTTGCTACCTACATCATCCGCCAGGGGGGTGTTTTGATCCCGCGTGAAAACTATGTCGTCCGTCTGGCCTATCAGCCAGCTGATGAAATGAATGCTTATTGTGAGATCCCCGAAAAGGTTTTCGGGGTCTGGTCGCCGCGTCTGGGTGATGCCTCCCGTATTAGCACCCGTCTGGTTAAATGGAAAATCCGCGCCAAATCCAAAGCCGCCACCGGGGCCAGAAACGGCCCCGGTTTGGGGGTTGACCTTTTGCCGTCGCCAACCGGCGGCGCTTGGAGTTCTGTCAATAACTCTACGGAAGACGAAAAAATCACCGATTTTTCGCTTGGTGTGGAGGGTATTACAGAAGAATCAGAAGAGGAAATCGTCGATTTTGAAAATATGGACCAGCCAACGCGGCGCAAATTGATGCGGCGACTACGTGAAACACCATTCAAAAGGCAGCAAAGCGGATCACCTTATGAGCCAAGCAGCGAATTAGATGTCGCCTGGCGTTCTGCCGTGGAAAAAACCGAGGCCAGATCGGAGGCTGAAAAAGCCAGACGGGCGGCTCTTGCCCCTGCGATTGCCAGCCTGCTGGCTGATGCGACGTTGTATTCGGTTGAGATTTCAGAGATTCAGGCCGTTTCGCTGTTAATGGGGAGCCGTCTGGAGATAGACGGCAAAGTTTATCAGGCCAGCGCTGACGGCCAGTTGATAACACGTCAATTACCCGATGATGCACGGACGATAAATAAATTATGGGAACGCCTGCGGGATAACCACGGCATTGATGCCACGCGCCTGCGCTTTGATCCGGTCGGGGAGTATCAAAAAATGCTGGCGGGTGTGGAAGGTCGTCTCCCAAAAGAATGAATGCAATCGCGCTGGCCGTCGCAACTGGTTGCGTCGGTTGGCGTGATTCTGCGGGTGCGGGCGGCAAAGAGCCCGGTAGTCAATTTAGCCACTTGAAAGGAATGCTATGTTCAATATGCCTCAAAAGGTATTGTTTCTGCTAGATAGAAACTGTAATAATGCTATGGTATTTTACCTACCACCGATTATCTTTCAGGTAAGCTAGATTTTGATGGAGCAATAATGGTTGATATAGAAGAAGTTATTACTAAGAAAAGAAATTCATTAAAGGCCGATCGTTTAGATATGTCTTTTGGTGAATTGATGAATATGTTTGAAGACGGAGATTTATTCATCACTCCTGAATATCAAAGGGCATTTCGTTGGTCTAATTTTCAACAAACAAGATTTATTGAGTCTGTTTTATTGGGAATACCGATCCCCCCGATTTTTGTAGCAGAAGATGATAAGGGAAAATGGGAGGTTGTTGATGGCTTACAGCGTATATCAACAATTTTTTCATTTTTTGGTGTTCTTACTAATCTCCCAGAAAAAAACAACCTGAAACTATGCAAAGGAGAAATGGTTGCCGAGTTAGAAAATATAACTATTGATGCTCTTCCAATCAGATTAAAAACAACCATTAAAAGAGCAGTTTGTAGAGTTGAGATTGTTCGCTGGGATAGTAACGAAGATATTAGGTATGAACTATTTAATCGACTGAATACAGGGGCTAGCCCGTTATCTGATCAAGAGATAAGAAACTGTATTTTTAGATCATACCCTGTTGATTTAAATAAAATATTGCGTGAAATTGCAGTTATGCCAAATTTCATTGAGTTGATTAACCCTTCAGCAGCTAAAAAAGAAGAAATGTTTTTAGAGGAGTTAGTGCTTCGCTATTTTGCTTTTAAACATTTTGATGGTGATTTTAATACTACTGTTCCTAATTTCCTTTCAGACTTCATGCGCTCCGTGTCGAAAGGTGACATTGCTTTTGATTTAGATTGTGAAAAAAAATCATTTGTTGAGTTAATTGATTTCTTAATATCTCATGGCGGCAAGGAGTTATTTAGACCTAATGGACCTTTTGCCTTACATCTTTTTGATTCTATATCATACGCTTTGCCAAAAGTATTCGATACTGTCATTGGTAATGAGCAAAAAATTACAGAAGCTATAAATACATTGCTTACTGACGAAAAATATCAAAGTATTAGCGTGCTCACATTCTCAACTGCACGTACTCGTAATCGGATGGATCGAGCTTTAGAGATTTTCAAAAGTGCATAGTTTAGTGGCTGAAATTTATGAAACAAACTCCTGGCGAGATGGGGAGTTTGCTAAATTTAGAGTCAACCCCCATCAAGTAGACCCTGTTTTATGGGGGCGGATGTGTGTACCGATGATTTATGCAAACTGGGAGGGTTTTGTAGTTAGTTCATTAAAAATGCTTTTAAAGCATTTAAATAAATTAGAACTAACCCCATTACAAATACCTACTAGATTAGTTGTAGTTGGATTAGGTGACACATATAGAAGTTTAAGTGGGAAGCAATCATTTGAACAACGATGTGAGTTCACTGATAAATTTAATGAGTTATTAAAAAAAACCGTTAAATTTAAGACAAAAATTGAAACTAAATCGAATTTGCATAGTGGTGTATTGAAAGAACTATGTCAAATGTTTGCTTTTGATTTTGAAAGATTTAGTGACGTAACTGTTACTCTAGATCGTCTTGTTCAAGTGAGAAACTGTATTGCACATGGAGAAAACTCGATTTTACCAACTCAGGAAAATATTGAGTTATACATCGATGCAGTGAAAGCAGCAATTGATATCATGTTAGAAGAAATTGACTTGTTTTTAACGCAAGAAAGTTATTTATATAAACAGCAAGCCTAAAATAAATACTCCGCCTTAAAGGCGGAGTATTTATTGTTGAAGTAATTCCAATGCTATCTGGCGTTCTTCCGGCTTGAGTCGATCAATTAGAAATTTAACCAGCTTGTTGCCGGTCAGTCCGCTGGGGCTTAGGGTATGTGAAAACTGGGCGTTAAAAACAAAGGTGTGGCCGCATTCAACTTCCGTGCAGGCGCAGTATAAATCAGCCAGTTTTTTGTCTTTCCAGTCAGATTTACGAATGATGGCCGGTGAGCCGCATTCAGGACATTTAATTTTAAAAACTCGCATGTTCACCATCCCGCACGCCATTGCTAACAATGGGGATGATTTTAACTTAACTGCGCTCATTTTTCGCCCTTTTCGGTGGTGATTGCCGGGATATCTACATCAAAATGCAGGTGCAAATGTGGGGGGATCTCCGGGTCATTGTTGACGCCGTTCATTAGCTTGCGCTGCAACGGGATAACTTCATCCTTGCGATAGGTTGTGCGGGCGGTTTCAGGGTTGCCCATTACCGCGCCATTGGTCGGGATGATACCTGCCAGCCCTGCGGGGAAACGGTGAGCGGTAAAGATATCCTGCGCGGTGATCCCTTTGATGTTGGCAAATTCATCCTTTGCGCTGACTTCGCCCACAGGCATGATTTTAACCCCTTCCGGGTCGCCCTTCGGGATGTTGATAAACATATTGCGGAAGTTACCCAGCCCTTTGGACTGGGCGATCTTCTCTTTGATTTCGTTTTCCATTTCCAGCGTCAGATTCGGATCGCTGGTATAGAGAATAAAGCCCATATGCGCCCCGTTATTGTAGTAACGGCGCCGGAAGATGGTTGCCTCACTGTTGAGTAACACCGAATGGATGCCGCCGATATAGTCAGGCAGGCCATATACCTGCTGGCGCGGGTCGTACATTTTAAAGAAAACGATGTCTTCCGGGTCATAGATAAGCGCTGGCCCTTCCTGCAGAACGGCAAACGAGCCGTCTTTCCGGCAGCGCAGATACAACGACGGCAGCGGCAGCAGGTCGATCACTTCCCCGAATACGTTACGAATTTTCAGGATAGCGATGTCACCAAACAGCAGGTAATCAAAGACAGCCTGTTCGACCTGGTCAGGTGTCAGGCCGCCGCCAATATAGCCACCGGCCACCATATTGCGCCGCGCATACAGCACCCCACCATGCTGGCCGTTAAGGTTCGGCAACTGGGCCAGCGCCAGGCGATCAATCGGGAGTCGCCAGTGGTCATATTCATTGTCATACCAGATATTGTGATAATCCGTGCCGGTCGTCAGGATGGGTTCGGGTTCGCCAAATGTGATCACGCTTCCGCGCCCTGGCGTGAAGGTTTCAACCTTGCTGCCGGTCATGGACCTGAATTTTTTATTTTTACGCTGTTTCTTTGTCATGCTGCTTTCCCAAAGTACCAGCCCGATGGGCGGTCATATTCGTGATCGATAGGTTCGTTAATTACGGCGTGCGAGATAGCGAAGAAAACATCTGCATGGCCGGTCGCGTCTGAACGTTCGGCAACAAACGTCAGCGCGTTGCCGCTGTTGGTTGTCGTGCGCCGGATAGCCATAAAGCTGGCCGGAATTTCGACGCGCTCCTTGTTCGTTTCGTCTACGGCGTCTTTTGCCCATTCGATGCGCTTACGCTCGACAACGTCGATCATCTTCATCACCAGGCGGTTTTTGCTTTCGACGCTGTAAAGAATGGGTGTGGCTTCGCGTGGCGCAAATTTGCTGACCAGGTCATAAACGCCTTTACCTATGCCGGTTGTATCGATCCCGATGTAAGTGATGTTAAAGCGGCGCATAAGCTGCTTTATCTGGTCGGCCTGCCAGCTGAAGTTAAAACCCTGCCATTGCCAGACGGCCAGCACGCGGAAGCGCTCGCCGTCCTCTATAGGGGGCGCGATTAACACAAATGTTGAGTTGTCGCCGGAGCGCGACGGGTCAAAACCTGCCCATACTTCGCGATTGCCGAAGGGCCGCGCAGCAGTCAGATCAAAGTCGCCCCATGTGGCCCGGTCCACTTCACAGCCAACAAGCGCGGAGAACTTGAAAACCGCGTCTTTACTGTCAACAAACTGGCACATGTAGAGCATGGCGAACGCGGTCGGGCTGTATTTGTTGCGAAGCCGTTCAATATCGACAAGCGCACCGAGGCCACCTTCGATAGCGTCTTCCATCGTGATGATGTAGCGCCAGATCTGGTCCGGGCAGAGAATGCCCTGGCGCATTTCGCTTTCTGTCGGGAACGCCACACCTTTGCGTTTCGGGTCGTCACCGCGCCAGGCTTCGCCAGTCCAGACCGGGTAAGCCTGGTGCGTTTTCGCGCTGGGCGTCGAAAAGTAGGTCGTGCGGTATTTGTTATGCGTTGCCATTGCACTGGCAACTTCATGCAGGCGCGTGAATTTCGGGATCCAGAAAACCTCATCGCCATACAGGTGGCCGTTAAAGCCCTGTGCGGTGCTGGCGTTCGTGGACAAAAAGCGCAGTATTGCGCCGTTACTGAGGCGGATATTTTTACCCGTCAGCGTCACGCCGAAATGGTTCTGGGCGATCTGGACGATGTATTCGCGGAAGATTTCCGACTGGGATCGGCTTGCAGAGAAAAAGACCTGGTTATCACCGGTAATGACGGCGTCTTCAAATGCTTCCCAGGCGAAATAATAGGTCATACCCACCTGGCGGCTTTTCAGAATGAAGCGCCAGTCTTCGCCTTTATGTTCGCGGCAGTGCAGCTGGTACTCGAAGAGATGTTCCCGCGCCCAGGTGTCGAGCATTTCCGCTGTAATACCGGAAACGTCGTTTTTCTTATACCGGCGCTTTCTTTCCCTTGGTTCCCCGCCTGCGCTGCTGAGGCAGTACCCTTCACCATCATAAGCCGCTTTCTGGGCCTGAATTTCTGCCAGCTTTTCGGCGTGCTTGTTGCGCTGCGCCATGAGTTTCACATGGTGAGCAATCAGATCGCGCAGTTCTTCCAGTTCCAGCGCCGTTTTTTTCTCGCGGCGGGAGAGCTGGTCGATACGGCGGGCGATGACATTTTCCACCGATTCAACAGGCAGCAGTGATGCCCACTTCCCGACGTCAGCCCAGTGGTAAATTGTACGCGGTGGAATATTCAGTTCCTGCGCAATATCTTTCGGCGTCCAGCTTTTTATATAAAGCGTGCGGACCGCTTCTTTTAATTCATCGGAATATTTAGCCATGCGGCTATTATGGCGGGATTATTTTGCAGAATTTATAATTAAATATCGGTATAAAGTGGCTATCCAGTTATAACCGAATACATAAGAAATAAAGCGGTCGCGCTGTTTTAATCAATTCGCAATACTAACCACCACAAACGAATTATTGTTATTTAAATTCATTATTAAAGGTCAGCTATGCCGCAATCTCATTACCGCACGGATTGGCTATGTATTGCCACATCTGGACAGGCTGTGGACGGTCGCACCATTGAACCGCAATGGTTGATTGATGCGGCAGAAACCTACACCCGCAAAACCTACACCGCCATGATTTGGCCGCACCACCCGCAATACGATATCGGCGAGCGTGAATTTACCTGCAACCTGGGTGAAGTGGACGCGCTGAAAGTGGAAACGGAAGGTGACGTCACGAAGTTATATGCCCAGTTAATCCCGAATCAATTTTTAATTGATGCCAACCGTATGGGGCAAAAGTTATTTACGTCAGCCGAATTTGTCACTGATTTTGCAGGCAGTGGTCGTGAATATCTTTTCGGGCTGGCTGTGACGGATATTCCGGCAAGTCTGGGAACGGAAAAACTTAAATTTGTTTTAGCCGGTGAAGAAAAAGACGCCGAGCGCGGGAGTCTGGAAACATTCAGCTTAGGAAAATTACAGACAAGTAAACCGGATAAAAAAGATTCTTTCTGGTCGCGTTTATTTTCGGCCAGTAAAGATTTTACGCCAACGCCAGAGCCAAACACTGATAAGCCCACCGAGGGCGACGGAGAAAAAATGGAAGAATTAAAAGCGCTCATTCAGCAAATGCTGGATCTGCTTAAAAGCGGTAAAGACGCCGCAACGGGTGATGCTGACACGGTTGATACCCCGGAACAGGCCGCTGATGTGGTGGCAGATGTTGCCGCCCAGATCGCTGATGCTGCCGACGAGGTGGCCGAGCTGGCGCAGGACGTTATCGAAAACCCGGAAGACGAAGTCAAAGCGGAAGAATTCAGCGCCGCCAAAGCCAACCTGGCAAAAGTCATGAAGTCATTCAATGTGACGCCAGCGAAGCGCCCACGCGCCAGCCGTCGCCGTGACTTTTCCGCCCGTCGCCAGCCAGCTGGCAACCAGATGGACAACCTTACCACGCAGCTGACTACCGTCCTGACCAAGTTGTCAGCGATGGAAAACGGCAATACGCGCCGCCCTGGCAGTGCGCCAGGCGGAAGCAAAGAACCGTTTGAGTTTGTTTAACAGCCATTCTTTTCAGGAATAAAAGATTATGCAATTAACCCCAAAAGCAGAGCAGATGCTGCGTAAGTTTGCCGCAGGCCTGGCGAAAGCTAACGGCCAGGTGGACACGTCGCGCTACTTCTCGCTGACCAATCCGAAAGAAACCCAGCTGCGCAATGCCCTGCTGCAAAGTTCTGAGTTCCTGCGTCTGCTGCCTAACGTGCTGGATGTGGACCAGATCACCGGCCAGGTGGTCAGCACCGGTAAACCGGGTATTTATACCGGACGTAAAAAAGACGGTCGTTTCTCTCGCGCCCTGGGTGTGTCCGGTAACGAGTACAAGCTGGTAGAAACGGATTCTGGTTCGTATCTGCCTTACTCCCTGCTGGTTGTCTGGGCGAACGCGGGCAGCGAAGAGGAGTTTTTCCAGCGTATTCAGGCATTCAGCAACGAATCTTTCGCGCTGGACATGTTACGCGTGGCGTTCAACGGTACGAGTGTTGCAGAAGACACCGACCCGGAAGCTAACCCGAACGGCGAAGACGTCAACATCGGCTGGCACAAAATCGTTAAAGACCGTTCATCTGAGCAGATTATTTCTGATGCCGTCACTATCGGTGCGTCAGGGGCTGACTTTATTGGGCTGGACGCGGCAGTCACGGACCTTGTGCACACCTGCATTTATGAGCCATTCCGCAATGACCCACGCCTGGTCGTGCTGGCTTCCGCTGACCTTATCGGCAACGACGCCACCACAATGATGAATAAGATTGATCGCCCGACTGAGAAAGTTGCCGCGCAGCTTATTGGCCGCCAGATTGCTGGCCGTACCGTGTACACCCCGCCGTTTATGCCGGAGGGTCGCCTTATCGTCACCACGCTGGACAACCTGCATATCTACACCCAGCAGGGTACACGTAAGCGTAAAGCGGAATGGAACGACGACCGCAAGCGCTTCGAGAACAACTATCTGCGCATGGAAGGTTACGGCGTCGAGCATGACGAGCTGTATGCGGCATTCGACAAAATCACCCTTGCGACCGGCGAAGTTGCACCGGGAGGGGGCGCGTAAAAATGGCTATGACCCCGTGTCAGCGACACCGAGCACGCATTAAAGCCGCAAAGGCGCTGGATAAGTGCGAAGCCCTGACGGCATCGCCGGTCAGCTTTCACATTCAAATGCTGGAACTGGAAAAGGATGTTGAACGGCTTCGCAATCTGACACGCGCTGACCGTATGGACATGAAGCGCGATGTTCTTTTGCCGCGCTGGATGCCAACCGTTGAAGCATACCTTTCCGGTGATGCCCGCTTTGCCAATCCGGCCCTGGTTTACTGCGTGATCTGGCTGTTCGATACGGGGGAAATGGGCAAGGCGCTGGACTGGGCTGATGTGGCTATCAGTGAGAGCCAGGCCACGCCGGAAAACTTCAATAGCAACCTGCCTGCCTTTGTGGCCGACACGGTGCTGGAGTGGGCGATCATGCAGGCGGAAGCCGGTCACAGCATCGAGCCCTATTTCAGCCGCACCTTTGAAAACATCCGCGAAAAGTGGCGTTTGCACGAAGACATTAACGCGAAGTGGTTCAAGTTCGCCGGTCTTTACCTGCTGCGCGACGAGAAGGGGCAGCCGCGAGTCACTGCCGTGGATGATGTGAACACGCTGGAGCAGGCCGACGCCCTTTTGGCCCAGGCGGCGGCGTACAACAAAAACGCCGGAGTTAAGACCATGCGCGAAAAAATCCGTGCCCGGATTAACGGCCTGACCCAGCTTTAAAGACTCCCGCTAGCCGGGACGGGCGCGGGGGAGGCATCAACCATGCGGTTGTTGGCCGTGGAACCCGTTAGCCCGTTTCTATTGCAAAACCGAGGTACGCCAATGAGTGGCCCAAGTTTCAGTATCAGCGGCAAGCCAGTGACGGTGACGCCAACAGCGATCACCAACGGCGTGATGTTCTGGCCCGATCTCGATCTGGCCGAGTTTCAGAAGGTGCGCACGCTGCCCGCTGATCTGCCGCCAGAAACCGCAGGCGTGGCCCTGCTGGCCGCTATTGCGGAGGTAAACGACGCGCTGGCCGACGTGGTGACGTACTGGAACGCGAAAGCCTGCGAGCGGGCCGCAGATGTACCGGGTGCAAAGATGGGCGACGAAACCCAGTTAACAGCCCAGTACAAAAAAGCGGTCTACGCCCGCGCAAAGGCCGATTTACTGGGGGAGTTCGCCACCATCGGGCGGCGTGAATCGCATCCGGGGCAGGAAAGCCAGGACACCCGCGCCAGCCTGCTGGCCGAGGCGGCCAACGTGATGCGAAACATGCTGCGACAACCACGCGTTGGGGTGCATTTGATATGAGCCAGCTTGAAAGCCTGACGGCGTTTATTACGGCAAATCTGCCGCCTGATGCCATGCAGATGTTTTCCAGTTCAATGGAGGATTGCGAGCTGGTACGCAACGCCAAAGCGCTGGGGAACAACCAGCGCCGGATCGGGGTGCTGACTTATACCGCCCGTTTGTCGTGGGATGACTTCCCCTACCGCAAATATTCGCCGGGGCTGATTTATGCCCTGGTGCTGGCCTGGGTGGATGAATTCGCCAACGAGCTGCGCGACGAGCTGAAGTTAGCCGATCCCACCGTGGACCCGGAGTTCGACGACGAAGGGTCATGCATTCTGGATGTGGTTGTCCCGCTGGTTGATCCGCTGGTCCTGCGCGAAGTGGAAAAAGGGCCGATCCCCTTCAAGGGTAAGAAATGGGACATCGTAAACCCCGAAATCTGGGAGGCGTCGCAACTGGAATTTATTGTCCAGCGTGGTGACGCGTCGTGATCCGTGGGGAGCTGAACCAGCAACAGCTAAAGCAGATGCGGGAAACGCTGGCAAAAGCTGACCTTCCCCCGCGTAAGCGCCAGCGCCTTTTATGGCGTATTGCAAAGCTGGGCATTGTTGCAGCGGCAAAGCGTCACCAGCGCCAGCAGGCGGCCCCGGACGGTACGCCGTGGGAGCCGCGTAAGCGTGGCAAAGGGAAGATGCTAAAAGGGCTGCCCAAACTGCTGGCCGTGCGTGAAATGCCGGAGATTCAGGGGGTAAGAATTTACCTCAAGGGCGGGAACTACCGGAACGGGACGAAGCCCATTGCGGCGGGTCTGGTCGGTGCGGCCCAGCAGGACGGCGCACGGATCCAGATGAAAGCCAGTAACGCCCCGCGCAAGCCGCAGGCCGACAAACCCGCGCTACCGCGACAGGCCAAGCGTCTGCGGGCGCTGGGCTACAAAACCCGCAAGGGCAAGCGCTGGGTTAAGCCGTCCAGCAGGCAAATCATGGAAACCATGAGCATGGCCCAGGCGGGATTACTGATTCGAAAACTGAAAGGCACACCCTCAAAACGCGCATGGACCATTGATATTCCGGGGCGCGTTTTTCTGGGGGTGAGCGACGATGAGTTTAACCAAATTATTGCGCGGCAAATGCAGGCAATCGGCTTCGGCTGGGACATCAACGCGCAGCAAATCAGGGGGTAAAAATGACCTGGCCGAATGTCAACGTCAGTCAGAAAAACCGCTTCAACGGCACAACGAACGACGTCGAGCGCGTCATCCTCTTTGTGGGTTACGGCGACACTAACATCGGGAAAACCCAGTCGCTGAATACCGACAGCGATCTGGATAAAGCCCTGGGCGACAAAGACAGCCCGTTAAAAAATATGGTGGCCGCAGCGGCCAATAACGCCGGTCAGAACTGGTTTGCTTACGTGCATGTGCTGGCAGAGCCAGACAAGGAAGCCGAGGGCTATAAACCAGACGAAGACTGGATGAACGCGGTCAAGATGGCCCAGAGCGTGGCATCCGTGGAAGGGGTTTTCCTGGTATTTGATACCGACGAAGTGGCAACCATCAACCGCGCAATGGAAATGCGTATCACCTTGCAGGCTAATTATGGGCGATTTATCTGGTTTGGCCTTGCGATAGGCGGGCCAAAACAGGGCGAAGCATGGGCCGATTATGTGACGCGCCTGGCACAACTCCAGGACGGTATTGCGTCACCGGGTGTGCAACTGGTCCCGCGTCTGTGGGGCAATGAACCCGGCGTCCTGGCCGGTCGCTTGTGTAACCGTTCGGTGACGGTGGCAGACAGCCCCGCCCGCGTTGCAACTGGCGCAGTCACCGCGCTGGGGCGTGACACACTGCCGGTTGACGGGACGGGAGCCGAAATTGATCTGTCCGTGTTGCAGTCCCTGCAGGCGAACCGCTACAGCGTGCCGATGTGGTATCACGACTATGACGGCATCTACTGGGCTGACGGTCGCACCCTGGACGTTGAAGGCGGCGATTATCAGGTCATTGAAAACGTGCGCGTGGTTGATAAAGCATCCCGCCGCGTCCGTCTGCGTGCTATCCCCAAAATTGCCGATCGTTCGCTGAACAGCACACCGGGCAGCATTGCCGCGCATGAAACCTATTTCGGCAAGCCGCTGCGTGAAATGGCGATTTCAACCCAGATCAATGGCGTCGAATTTCCGGGCGAAGTGAAGCCACCAAAGGACGGTGACATCACCATCACCTGGACCAGTAGCGAAGCGGTACAGATTTACCTTGTGGTTCGACCGTATGAGAGCGCGAAAGAAATCAGCGTCAGCATCGAACTGGACACCTCACTGGAGAGCTAATCAATGACTGAACGTATTAGCGGCGGATCGTTCGATGTGAACTACGACAGCATCATGATTCACGTCGAAAACGCCACCGTCACCATTACGGACAACAGCGCCGTTGCGCAGTCGCGTGGCATCCCGAACGGCCACACGAAAGGGTCAGTTTCGGCGGATGTGGAAGTCGAAGTCGATTCCCAGAACTTTAAAAAGTTTACCGCCGTTGCCCGTGCCGCAGGTTCCTGGCGAGCCATTCCGGCAAAGGACTTTTTGTTCTACGCCAACGCCGGGGACGACGAAGAAAAAATCGAGGTGTTTGGCTGCGTTCCGACGCTGTCCGACATCGTCAACATCAACCCCAACGAGGCCAGCAAAACCACGAAGAAAATTAAATTCATGGTGACAAGCCCGGACTTTGTCGCGATTGACGGCGTTCCGTACCTGTCAGCCCGTGACACTCGCGATCTGAAAGGCTGACACGATGATGAACGGAGAAACGTCACTGCTTGAAAAGCTGTTGCTTATCGGGGCCGTGATCGGCCTGGGGCAACTGATGGTCAGCAATGAGCGAATCACAACCCGTCTGCTGGTCGGGCGGATGATTCTGGGATCTGCGGTCGCACCACTGGCCGCAATCCCGCTGCTGAAATTCCCCGATATGCCGGAACTGGTCGTCATTGGGCTGGCCTGCGCCCTAGGCATTCTGGGAAGTGCGTTTATTGAGGCCGGGTTAAAGCGCTGCCTGGATATGTATATCAAGCGATGGGGGAGCAAGCGCAATGAAACTGAGTGAAAAACAGCAACTTTTCACGGTGATGATCGCCAACCTGATTCATTTTGCCGAAGAAAAGGGCTATCGCCTGACGTTTGGCGAAGCGTACCGCACGCCGGAACAGGCCGCGCTTAACGCAAAAAAAGGGAGTGGCATTGCTAACAGCCTGCATACCCAGCGCCTCGCGGTGGATTTTAACCTGTTTATTAACGGCGAATACCAGACCGACAGCGCCGCATACCGCCCCCTGGGCGAATACTGGGAATCTATCGGCGGATCGTGGGGTGGACGTTTCAGTAAGCCGGACGGCAACCATTTCAGTCTTGAGCATAACGGGGTTCGCTGATGCGCAATTTGCTGGGTCTTTTGCTGATTCTGGTCGCTGCGATGTCAGCGGGCTGGCAGGCGCATGACTGGCACGACGCAAAGCTGAAACTCGCTGCCAGTGAAGCGGCAGAACAAACGCGCCAGATTGTTGTTGAGGTGACGCAGCAGTCTGGTGAAGCGCTGGAAGCAAAACTCGCGGAGCTGAGGGCCAATGAAATTCACACGGAACGGGTTATCCGCACGGAAACCATTAAGCCGGTTTTTAGCAACGTTTGCGCTTCTGATGATTACGTCCGGTTGTTCAACGAAAGTGCAGATCAAGCCGAACGAAAATTATCAGGAAAACCAGCTGACACTTTGCCCGGTCACGCTGCCACGTCTGGCCGGACCGACCGGAAATGACTTTGACGCGGCGCTGAAAGCCTACCGGCTGATGTATACCGACTGCGCCGCCCGACATAACGCCCTGGTGGGCATCATTCGACAACGTAAGGAATTAGCACAATGAGCAAATCGAAAAAAATCGCCATGACCGTGGCGGGCGTAAATCTGAGCTTTGAGCCGAATAAAACCGCGTTTAACAACCTGCTTAACGAAATGACCATGACCAATAAGGTTGCCCCTATGGTGACGTATCTGGGCCGCATTGTTGATGCCGAGTGTAAAGAGGCGCTTAACAAGCTGATGGAAGATTATCCGGGTTGCGAAATGCAGATCGTCGAGAAAGTTAACGAGATTTACTCCCCCAAACTTGAGATCGAAGTAAAAAACTGACGGCGCGGGTAGCGGCCATTCGCACAAATGCGCTTGAGCAATACCTTGCCCTGCGCCGCTACTACCTCCCGCACGAAGCCGACGACGAAGAAAGCATCGCCCGCGCCCTGTGGCTGGATGAATATTTCGCCCAGACCCGCGCCAGTAAGACGGCGGAAGGGATAGCAATCGCATTTAACGGAAACTGATATGAGCCACCTGGATTTTACCCTGAGCCTGATCGATAAGCTGACGCGGCCATTAAAGACGGCCCAGTCTTCGCTGTCCGGCTTTGCCGAAAAATCGCAGGCGTCTTTTACAAAAATCGGGATCGGTGCGGCGGCTGTCTGGGGCGTGGCACAGTCCATCGCGGGCGTGGTGGGGCCGGCGTATGAGATGAACGCCGCACTTGCAGAAGTAGGTTCCAAAGGCGTGGCAGAGGACGCGTTGAAGCGTCTGTCCGGCGAAGCCATGCGATTCAGTATGCGCTACGGCAAAGGGGCCGTTGATGTGGTCCGGTCAAGCTACGCGATGAAAGGCGCAATGGCGGGTCTGTCCGATCTGGACCTGCCCCGCGTCACCATCGCGGCCAATACCCTGGCGGCAGGCGTCAAGGCCAGCGGCGAAGAGGCAGGAGAATACATCGGCGCGATGGCGTCACGCTTCAACGCGGAGTTGTCCAGTCTGGGCCATGTGCGTTTTGCCGAAGAGCTGGCAGGGAAAACGGCGTACATGGTGCAAAACTTCGGCGTGAAAATGCAGACCATGCAGGAGCTTATCGAGGGGACGAAAAGCGCCGGTGCTGACTTTGGCGTTAGCCTGGATGAACAGTTCGCCGTCCTGGGTACGCTTTCGCGCACGCTGGGTACTGAGGCCAGCGGGATCTACGAGCAGTTTTTACGCAGCGCCCCGGCTGCCGCTGAAAAGCTGGGTATGAGCTTTGTCGATGCCACCGGAAAAATGCTGCCGATGGGCGACATTCTGCAAAAACTCCAGAACAAATACGGGCAGAGCATTGAAGGGAACGTCAAGGCACAACAGGCGCTGGATTCCGCGTTCGGTGGTGGTGCTGACGTTATCAAAAAGCTGTACGGTCAGCAGGATAAATTAAATCGCAGCATCACCGAGCTGGGCCGAAATGACGGGATGAAACGCGCCCAGGAAATGGCCGAACGAATGGCTGAGCCGTGGAAACGTATCAAAGCGACATTCTTTGCCATTCGCGTGGCGATTGGTAACACGCTGATCCCTATTCTGTCGCCGCTGATGAACCGTATTGCCGACGTGGGGGCAAAATTTGCCCGCTGGCTGGATATGTTCCCGAATATTGCCCGCTGGCTGGGTTACATCACCCTGGGCGTGTTGTCCTTCGGGCTGGCCGGGGCGGCGGTCAATATCGTGATGGGGGTCTTTGGCTTCACCATGACAGGGCTGGCCGCAATTGCAAAAGTGCTGGGCGGGGCATGGAAACTCCTGTTATGGACGCTCAACCTGTTGCGTCCGTCCCTGCTGACGACGCGCATCGGTCTGGCTGCATTGTGGATCCAGTCAAAATTACTGGCGCTGTGGACGGGCGTCTGCCGCATCGCGCTTGCTGCATGGAATATCGCGTTAAAGGCCGGAGCCATTGCCATGCGGGTTTACGGTGCGGCGACCATGTTTGCCGGGGCGGCAATGCAACTCCTGATGAGTCCGATCACCCTGATCGTTGCCGGGCTGGCACTTCTGGCCGTGGGGGTCTGGTACGTCATCACCCACTGGGAAGAACTGGCAGCAGCAATCATGGATACGTCGGCTTTTGCCTGGGTGATGTCGGTCGCTGAACAGGTAGGCCAGGTGTTTGCGCAGGTCTGGCAGTCCATCACAGACGGCTGGGCCGTGGTGGTTGATTTCTTTGCCGGTCTTTCCCCGCTTGCCACCTTTGAAGGGTTCGCACAAACCATCGGCGGGGTATTCAGCAAACTTTTTGACGTCCTCAAAAATACCTTTGCGTCTACCTATAACTGGATTGTTGAGAAGTTAAACAAGATCCCCGGCGTAAACATCGACCTAAAAACCGTTTCGCCACCGGCTGCCGTTCCGGCAAATGCGGTCATTCCTGACAGTGCTGCAGGTTCATCGAAGCTGAACAGCCCGTCCGTGCTGACGGGGAACCGAATTAATGCAGGCATCCCACGCGGCGGCCTGATGAGTCAGGTTAAAAGCGACAGCAAAACCGCTGTTGATAACCGTAAAACGTGGGGCGATACCTACATCAACGCCCCCAATGGAATCACCCCGGCCCAGCTGGCTGAATGGCAGGAGCTTAACGCAGGATGAGTACCGAACCGTTATACATCGACCTTTTGATCACTGACGGCGATTTCACGCTGGATAGCGGCAACGAGCCGCGCCGTTGCGATAACCGCGACAGCATCACCCAGGACATTATTCACAGCATTCTGGAAAGCGGTATCACCACCCGCCTGATCGGTGAACGCAGCCCGACAATGCGCGGTGACGTGCTGACGCAACTGTCCTTACTGGTGGAAAGCGACGAACGTCTGGTCCCAGGAACCATAGTGATCACCGAAGAAACCCTTTCGAGGTTGTATATCACGGCGGAAACCTACGATTTCGGCCCTGTCAGTACAGAGGTTAACTATGACTGAGAAACCCGACGTTGATTTTGAAAAGGTACTGAATGACAGCGGGATGCCTGCGACAGAGGCCGAAATTAAGGCAGCGTTTAAAGCCACCGTGCAGGCGGAAGGGTTCGTCACAAACACGTCGAGGATGTCGCCTTTCTGGCGGCTGATTTCGAAGATTGTCACCACGCCGGTGTTATGGCTGCGGGCGGCGATGATCGATGTGGTTCTACGCAATATGTTTGTTGCGACGGCCACCGGTCCCATGCTGCGCCTGCTGGCCTGGGCGGTTCATATCGTGCCTAAACCGGCCAGCGCTGCCGCTGGCGTGCTGCGGTTCTACAAGCTGAACGCGGCGGATGTGGTCGTCGTGCCTGCCGGAACACTGGTGCAAACCGAGCGCATTAACGGCGTGGTTTACGTGCTGGCGGTGAATGAAGACGTGACGCTGCCTGCCGGGGTTGAAAGCGGGCTGGTTACCGTCACGGCGACCGGCACCGGCAGCGGCTATAACCTTGCGCCAGGCTATTACCGGATTTTACCCGTTGCGGTGGCCGGGATTGCCAGCGCGGTCAATGAGGACGAATGGCTGATTTCGCCGGGAGCCAACGAGGAAAGCGACGACGAGCTGCGCGACCGTACCCGCAACCAGTTTAATCTGGTGGGGAATTATCACTCTGACGCTATTTACCGCAGCATGATTGCCAGCGTGCTGGGCCTGAGCGTTGATCGCATTTACTTTTTGCACGATGCCCCACGGGGACCGGGTACGGCAAATGCTTACCTGTTGCTGGACAGTGGCGAAATATCACAACCCTTTATTGATGCGGTTAACGACTATGTGAATACCCAGGGCCACCACGGACACGGTGATGATTTGCAGTGTTATGCCATGCCGGAAACCAGCCACACCCTGGCGGTAACGGTATACGTCAAAAGCGTGGAAAACATGGAAGCGGAAGACCTGAGCGCGTTAAAAACAGGTATTACCGACCTGATTCGTTGCGCGTTTCGCGAGAACGCCAATTACGACGTTAAGAAGACGCAGCCCTATTCGCGCTATTCCTTTTCGAATCTGGGCCGCGAGATCCACAAGGCTTTTCCGGTTGTCGATTCACTGCATTTTTCACTGACGGATATTGTCAGCGAACTGTCGGTCCCGCGCCTGTCAGGGTTAACGGTGGAGATTGAGAATGACTGAGTTTTCAAAGTTGCTTGCCGGTCTGAAATTGCCGTCGTGGCTGAACAAAGGCGACCCCGCCAGGCTGCTGCGGGCCTGCGTGAAGTTCTGGTCGCAGGTGTACGGGTGGATCTCCTGGCCGTTAAAGCAGTTTGACCCGCTGGTCTGCCCCGAACCGCTGTTAAACCTGATTGCCTGGGAACGCGATATCGATCGGTTTAAGGGGGAGCCGCTCGACATCTTCCGCAAACGGGTGAGCTACGCATTTATCAATGCGCAGCAGGCCGGAGAGGTGGCGGGCTTTATTGCCATTTTTGAGCGACTGGGGATTGGTTATGTTGAATTACTGGAACGGCAGGACGGACTCGACTGGGATGTGATTGTCGTTCGGGTGACAAATAGTCAGATTGCGGAAAATGGCGATCTCCTGCTGGAAATTATCCGTAAATATGGGCGTACATGCCGCCGTTACCAGTTTGAAGTGATCACATCCCTGCCACTGAATATCAATATTGGCTGGTATCAGGGGGAATATATTTGCTGTTATGCCACCCTGAGTGATGTGAATAACCAGCCCCAAATAACATACAGCGCAAGTTTGAAGTAGAGGAAAAACCTATGTCACAGGCTGTTATTACAAAAGCATTTACAGAGTGGAAAGCCCAGCAGGCTATTAATAATCAGCCCGTCACGCTGGATGAATTTATTTTCGCGTATATTCCGGGGCTGGATGCTGATAAGCCGATTGATAATACCGAGACAGCACCCGCAGCGGATAAAATTGTTTATCGTCAGGTGGTGAGTAAATCCGGTGTTGTGAATGAAAACTCTGTCGTTTATTCCGTCACGATGGGGGCAGATGTGGGTGATTTTGATTTCAACTGGATCGGTCTGGCAAATAAAGCCACCGGTACACTGGCGATGATTATTCATGCCCCGACCCAGCGTAAAATCAAAAATGCGAACGGCCAGCAGGGAAACGTTCTGGTCCGTGCCATGCTGATGGAATACAGCGGAGCCAGGGAAGCAACGGAAATTACCACCCCGGCAGAGACATGGCAGATTGATTTTACTGCCCGTCTGGCGGCAATGGATGAACGCCAGCGCCGCGAAAATATCGATCTGTATGGTGCGGCGTCGTTCTTTGATGCGGGTTATCTGGTCGCGAAAACAGGCACCCAGTATTTTGTCACTAAAGGTACTGGATACCTTGCCGGTCTGCGTTCAGTGTTGGCCGCAAACCAGAATATTACCGTGTCAACAAAGCCGGTTAAGGTCTGGCTGGATGTGGCGTGGATGGGAACGCTTACGAGCATTTGGGCGGTACAAAGCAAAATCACGGTTGCCGCCGACCTTAAAGATTACGTGCAGAATGGTGAGCAACATTTCGTGTTTGCCCTTGCGAGTATCGACGCAAACGGCGTCATTACCGATCTTCGTCCAAAAGGTACGCTGAACGAGCAACAGGCCAGTGATGCGCTGAAAAAACACGAACAATCACGCAACCACCCGGACGCCACCACAACCGCAAAGGGATTCACGCAATTAAGCAGCGCCACGGATAGCGATTCTGAAGAAGTAGCGGCAACGCCGAAAGCGGTTAAGGCAACCTATGACCTGGCGAAAGGTAAATACACCGCGCAGGACGCTACGACAGCGCAGAAAGGGATTATTCAACTGAGCAGCGCCACCGACAGCGAGTCGGAAGCCGTCGCCGCGACGCCGAAAGCAGTTAAGGCGGCTAACGATAATGCTAATAGTCGCGTGCCCTCAACACGAACGGTTAACGGTCGAGCGCTATCGAGTAATATCGATCTTTTCCCGTCTGATATTTTTCGGTTGGCCGAAGGGATTGGTAATGCAGCAAATCTGAACAACTACACCACGCCAGGGCTTTATTACCAGCCCGCGAACGCGCAGGCGCAAACCGGGACGAATTACCCGGAGGCGATCGCGGGTTCTCTTGAAGTCCTTAAGCATGCCGGAATCACGCAAATTTATCGCGTGTACAACAATTCCCGCAGTTATGCCCGAACGCTTTATGGTGGCACCTGGTCTGCATGGACAAAAGCCTATGATGTGGCGAACAAGCCCACCCCGGCAGAGATTGGCGCTCTTGCGTCAAATGGTAATGCGGTTTCAGCGTCACAATTGCAAACCGCCCGCACCATCAACGGCGTGGCATTTAACGGTACAGCAAACATCACCATTTCGGCGGGGTCGATTGGGTCGTATACAAAAGCCGAGAGCGACGCACGCTATAACCTGAAGAATACGGCCAGCCTGGGGCAAAACGGCTGGGAGCGCGACGGAACAACAGGAAGGATCCGTCAGTGGGGTTACACGAACCAGACGTCCGGTTATCAAAATATTACGTTCCCGATCGCATTCCCGAATGCGTGCCGGAATATTCAGGTCACGCCTTTTACCTCGAATGTGGCCGGGACGCTCGAATGTTCGGTGTCGCAATATTCCAATACGACGGCAAGGCTTAACGCAAACCAGGGCTTTCCTTTGTTCTGGCTGGCAACGGGATATTAAAAAATGGATGAGCAATATTATTACAGTGCTTCCATGAATGGATTTTTCTTCCTTTCGTTGAAGCCAGATTATGAAAAATCGGAACTGGGCTGGCCTGCTGACGCCTTGTTGATTTCTGAGCGCTGGTATCAGTATCTGATTGATAAGAGTTCAGGGCGTATCATCATCCCAAATGAATATGGTCAGCCGGTCCTTTCTGACCCCCTACCGCTTTCTGAAGAAGAATCAATCGTAAGGGCTGAGACGCAAAAATCTGCCCTGATGGCTGCGGCCAGCAATATCCTGGCACCTTTGCAGGATGCCGTTGATCTGGGTAAAGCGACGGACGCAGAAAAAGCGCTTTTTACTGCCTGGCGTGAATACAGGGTATCGCTGATGCGCATTGATACCGACTCAGCGACAGATATTGTCTGGCCGGAGCAACCTGCCGATGTGGCGTGATTCAATTATAAGGATTGCCGATGATATGTCGGCATTATCCTGTTCAATCATTCCGGCCCATCCGTGGGTGTATGGGCTGGGTCAGTCCACGGATTCAGGCGCTTATCTTAGTCCGGCCAATGCGATGGGATATCTTGCTAAAAAGCTGTTATCCGGTGGCGGTAGCGGCGATGTTATCGTCATGATGGTAGCGGAGAATACCCACGACGCATTTATGCAGGGGCTGAATAAACTGTCCACCGTATTTCCTGCCCCCGTTTTTACGCAGGTAAGCCGCATGGCGGCAGCCGCCGCAGAACTCAGCACGGTAAAAATGCAGTTGCCGGTTAAAGCCGATGTATTGCCAGCCAGTGCGCCGTTATCAGTCTCAACCAACCGGCTGGCGCTGAATGCCCGGCGTGTTGCCGCCGCGCAGCTGGCCGCCGCAGTCAGTACCACCACAACAGATCTAAAAAACCAGGTGACGGGATTTATTCAGGAACGGGCCGGTTTGCTGTCCTCACTCAGCCAGGGACTGGACGACCTGAAAGCCGCCAGTGCGAATATTTTTTCATTCAGTTACAGCGGGAGTTATGCCGTTGCTGCCGCTGAATTGCTGAAAGGCATCCCGCAAACAACGGCAGTGCATACCGCCGCGATGATGTTTATCGGGGATTCGTTATCTGACTTAGGGAGGATGCTACATGAGCCAGACCGCATTACTCGCGCTTGATGGTGAAGGGATCGCCATGCAGAACATGCTGGTTTCACCTTCCATGCAGTTTCAGGAGAAGGACCAGTCGGGCCAGACATCGAGCACGGCCAATGCTGAACAGGGTATCAAGGCCAAAGAGCTGCGCGTGTCGGGTCTGGTGACATTCGACGATGAAGCCGTTTTACAGCGGCTTTTTCAGCTGGCATCCGCAACCGAAGCCAGCGGAGCACTGAAAAAGTACCGTGTTGCCAATGCGACGGCAACGGCTATCAACCTTCGTGAAGCCACGTTCACCGGTCAGATTGATGCCGTACCGCAGGAGGATCGCCTTGCCTGGCAGGTAAGTTTCACCCTGCGTGAAAAAGGCAGCGTCCCGGAAAAACGACAGGCCAGAAAAGGCAACGCGACGGCCACCACCAGGCAAACAGGGGCAAAGGGCGCGGGTCCGGCTGCCGGTGCTGATGAACCAGCCGACAAAATGAGCTGGTTTGAAGAAAAGGTCTTAAAGCCGGTCAACGATGCGCTGGGGTAATTAAACGATGAAACCAATTAAACGCCTGTACCTTTCCTCTGATCCGGTCCATCTGATTGACTGCAATATCGTGCTGGAGCTGAACGCGTGCGGTCGGGGGTTTATTACGGCGGGGACAGAGACAGATTACACCGGCAAAATGGTGCGTATCGATGTTGGTTATGATGGTCTGGTCCTGCGCTGGTTTACCGGATACGTCGAACGGTCACAGCCTGCTGATAATGGAACATGCCGGTTGTTCGTGCGTGAGCTGGTCGGCATCTTTGATAAATTGTGGCCGTGTTCTTTCCAGCATCCAACGTTGCGCCAGATTACTGACTGGATAAGTGAGCAAAGCGGGCTGACCGTCACAACGCCGGTCGGCGCTGCTTATGCAGATAAACCGATCCCCCACTTTACGCACAGCGGCACGGGCTACCAGCTTTTTGCCAGTCTGGGCCGAGCATTTTCAGTGACGGATTATCTTTGGTATCAGCTGCCGGACGGGGATGTCTTCGTCGGTGCTGCTGAGCACAGTCTTTTTGCGGGTAAACCAGTAGAGATCCCGCACGAATTTAGCCAGGCATCGGCGGGCGGCAATTCAATGGTTGTGCCGATGATTCAGAGCCTGCGCCCGGGTGCTGAGGTGAACGGCCAGCGGTTAAACCAGGTCCGGCTAAATAACGACGACATGACAATCACCTGGCAGCCATGCAACAAAGCCAACGGCCAGCCATTGCAAAAATCACCCATTCAGCGGCAGATTGAAAACGCATTCCCGGAGCTGGCAAGCGGCCTGCATCTTCCAAAATTCGCCAGGGTGGAAGCGCCAAGCGAGGATGTTTCAGGGGGTAATATTGCCGATCCATTCCGCCCGCGCTATGCCGTGGATCTCCAGCTGCTTGACGAATACGGCAAGCCAGCCGCAAATACGCCGGTTTATTCTGCCGTTCCGCTACCTGTACCAATGGCGGGCAGCGAGTCGGGAATGTTCCAGTTTCCGCCCCCTGGCACGCTGGTTGAAATCGGGTTCACTGAGGGGCGGCAGGATAAGCCCTTCGTGCGCCAGATTATGGCGGAGGGTCATAACCTGCCAGCGGTTAAACCCGGCGAGCAGTTGCAGCAACAGCGCGATGGTGTATCGCAGCGCGTGACGGTTGCCGGAGACTGGGAACGCCAGACGGACCAGACAATCCGCGAAAACTCCATGATGCGCGAAGTCACCACCGACGAAGAGATCCGCAAAGTGGTTGTCCGTGAAACTACGGTCCAGGCAACGGATAAAACAACCGTGCTTGGCACGGCCACTCTTCTGGCCGGGGCGGTGGTCCATATCAGCGAGGGTGATTACAGTATCGGCACATCCGGCAACCTGACAGTAACCTGCAGCAAGGACAATTCCGTCAGTGTTGGCCGGAACGCAAAACGGGACGTCGCGGGCGATGTTACAGACGACGTGAAAGGGAATGTCACGTCAAACGTCAGCGGCGCACTGACTGAGAAAATCAGCGGTATCCGCCGAAGTGTGGCCCAGGCGCAACAGCTGATTGCCCCGGTGGTAAAACTGGGAAGCGAAGAGATTAACGTCCTGACACTACTCACCGACACCCTGGACGTGGTGAGGGAACTGGCAGAGACTGCCGCGTCACATACTCACCCCAACACAGGGGCCAGCGGGCAGGCTGCGCAGTTCAGCGCAACGGCCACTAAAACCGGTACATTGAAAAGCAAATACGGTCCCCTGATAGCCTGACAAAAACGGCATTACCGCACACCTCACCAGACACCACAGAACGCGCCACAGCAGGCGCAAATATTAAAGGTCGCCACCGTGCGGCCTTTCTTTCGTTTGTTCAACAGCGGCCCACAGCGTAAGCGACAGCAGGCAGACGGAAGCGGATCCAAGACGGAAACGGCGCTACACCGCACCCGCCTGCGCAGTTTGGATCATAAAAATTTTGCAAAAGAAATTTTGTGCAAAGCACCCCGCCAGCCTGCGCCGCTGCTGGGCTTTTGCATCCTGCGGGCGTTTGCACTCTGCGCAAAGATTTGCAGCACTTTGCAAAAGTCACCGCGTCGCCAGTCGCTAACCGACTGGATAACATGATGTTTTTAAAAGGATCGTTTTAGTTTCCGTGACGATCAAAATGATTCGGTTGTATCCGATGGTTTTCGGGGGCGGATATTGTGAAGCCTTGTGCGGCGCGGGCTGGCGGCTAGTTTGCTTTTATTTGGGTTTTGCAAAATGATGCACGAAGTTTTGATAAAAGGATCTCTAGCTAAGGGGGAGGGAACGTATAAAAACCCCCGCCCTCTGGGTGATATTTTGTTCTATTTATAGAAGTTTACTTACTGAAATCAGTTTGGGAGATTTAATGCCAATCTCACATAATGTTGTATGATGTGCTTCACGCTCAGTTTCCTGATAATAGGTGGCTATCCATTCCGTATTTTTACTAACAATGCTATGTATAAAAGAAAAGTAGGGAACATCTACAGATGATAACGAATGGCCGATGATGATGATTTCGTCTACGTTACTGAGATTTTTAAAAAATTTAGCGCTGTCAGCAATGACTTTTTCAGTATTCTTAAAAGAAGAAGTGAAGTATTTATTAATAGTCTGCTTTCCCATTTCATAAGAGTGATCGTAATTATCAGCCATCCACTGACGCCACTCTTCAAGTTCTTCATCGGTTGCATTTTCGGGCGGGACTGCTTCCTTTTCTTCAAAGTTGATAGGGTCAATACCATGACCTAAAATCAACTGTTGATCTGATGATGCTTTCCCATGAATATATAAAATTTGTCTATCATCAATACTATAATATTTCTGAAGAGTGTCAGTGTAATTAAAACTGATAAAGATAGAATCAGAATCGATACGCAATCTTTTTTTTAAATTAAGTTCGGGGTAGTTAACCTGCAATATAAATGACTTGAATTGTGTTAAAAGTCCCTCGGTTAAATTTTCTAGTATACGTTCCATTTCAATGGATAATGAGTTCCAGTCCCTGTCACGAAAATCGGGGCTGCTAATTTGGGGTAAAAGATAGCTAAACTCTTCGAGCACCGACTCTGTATCCAGACCCGCTAAGCTGTTTTCGAAATCAGACCAAAGAGAATGTTTTGACTTATCAACTGCGGAAAGAGAAGGGGGTAAGTCAGTAAATCCCATAAACTCAACCAAGTGATCGTAAATGTCTCGATCTTTCTTCCGAAGATAATCCCCAAATGAGAAATAGCTCGTGTCAAGTTCGTGATGCAGATCAAACCCATTCCCGATGATGTATAGCTTCATGCTTCCAACTCCATAGCAGTATGAACCTTTTAGGTTGCGATAACTTTCAAGTATTAGCGTGTTTGCCTTTGAAGAAAACCCCGCCTTGTGGACGGGGTTTGTTTGATGTGGTCAATGTGTGGACATTGTAAGAAATAAATCCATTTATTTCAGTAGATTACAGGCAAAAAATAAGCCCGTGTAAGGGAGATTACACAGGCTAAGGAGGTGGTTCCTGGTACAGCTAGCATTTTATGGGTTATGTTTTTCAGCGAAACGGATGATAACCTTAATAAATGCAGCTGTATGTGATCGGTTTCTAAGAATTTTCCATCCGGGAAAAATAATCGAAATTAATCACTTACCGTGGGGGTTACGCGTGGTTTCCCCGGAGAAATTACGCATCAGCAGCGCATAATTCAGTTCGAGATCCTGCGGTACCGGGATCCACACAGTATAACCATCGCCTGGTGCGACCGGCATAGCTTCACCTTTGGCGTTTTCCATATGCTCAAGGGTAAAGTTAATGTTGCCTTGCGGCGTCATCAGCTCAAGGCTGTCGCCAACGGAGAATTTATTTTTCACCGCTACCGCCGCGAGGTCCCCCTTGCGCTCACCGGTAAACTCACCAACAAACTGCTGGCGGTCAGAAACCGAATAACCGTATTCGTAGTTCTGATAATCGTCGTGAGTATGACGACGCAGGAAACCTTCGGTATAGCCACGATGCGCCAGACCTTCCAGAGTTTCCAGCAGGCTGGTATCGAACGGTTTGCCCGCAGCGGCATCATCGATAGCTTTACGATAAACCTGTGCGGTGCGTGCGCAATAGTAGAAAGATTTGGTACGGCCTTCGATTTTCAGCGAATGCACGCCCATTTTGGTCAGGCGTTCTACATGGGCGATGGCGCGCAGATCTTTCGAGTTCATGATGTAAGTGCCGTGCTCATCTTCAAACGCGGTCATATACTCGCCCGGACGCTGGGCTTCTTCGATCATAAACACTTTGTCGGTTGGCGCGCCGATACCCAGCGTCGGCTCAACATTTTGCACCGGAATCGGCTCGTACTTGTGTACGATGTTGCCAACGTCATCTTCTTTCCCTTCCTGGACGTTGTACTCCCAGCGGCAGGCGTTGGTGCAGGTGCCCTGGTTCGGGTCGCGCTTGTTGATATAGCCAGAGAGCAGGCAGCGACCGGAGTAGGCCATGCACAGCGCGCCGTGAACGAAGATCTCTACCTCCATATCCGGCACCTGATTGCGGATCTCTTCAATCTCTTCCAGCGACAGCTCGCGAGAGAGGATCACGCGGGTCAGGCCCATTTGCTGCCAGAATTTCACCGTCGCCCAGTTCACGGCGTTAGCCTGTACCGAGAGATGGATCGGCATTTCAGGGAAGTGCTCACGCACCAGCATAATCAGCCCTGGATCGGACATAATCAGCGCATCCGGCCCCATTTCAACCACCGGTTTCAGGTCACGGATAAAGGTTTTCAGCTTGGCATTGTGCGGTGCAATGTTGACCACGACATAAAACTTTTTCCCCAACGCATGGGCTTCGTTAATGCCGAGCTGGAGATTTTCGTGGTTGAATTCGTTGTTGCGCACACGCAGGGAGTAACGCGGCTGGCCCGCATAAACAGCATCTGCGCCATAAGCGAAAGCGTAACGCATATTTTTCAGCGTTCCCGCCGGGGAAAGGAGTTCCGGTTTAAACATAATTCTCTCGTTCTGATGACAGGTCAGATCCGCTTCACCTGATGAAGCGGTTAGGGGAGTGCCCCCACTTTAAGGGCGGGCATTGTAGCGCAATCGGTGGGGTTGACTCCAGTGACAATGTTAAGGGAAAGACTGAGCGCATTTATTTCGTTTTGATTCCGATAGTCGTCAGGTTCAATTGTTATCAGTTGACCTTAATTTGGTGTTAAAGAAAGGGAATATAACCCCATAACTTGTTGTGAAGTTCCGGATTGCAGGTAAAAAGCGCCTGAAGTTGCTGACGCTGAGGAGCATTTGGTTGAATGCCCGAAAGATTGAAATTGCGTTGCCATATCGCGAGCTGTTTACCTGCAAATTCTTCAGTTAGCTTGTGTTGCGATTGCAGAAGAAGAATTAAACAGGCCCATTTGTTCAAGTTATGATACAGCCGACAATATGCGCAAGCATGTTTAACTGACGGTGCGTTTTCCAGCAACTGACGTATTTCCTCGAACGTGAGCGGAACTCGACACCATACACAGATGTTAACCATAAATCGAAGCCCGGAGGCGTCCGGGTTAGCCAGTGTGGTCAGAATAATCCCTTTGACACCACCATCAGGATTGGCTTTCGCAAGAATATACATAGCGGCTAATCGCAGTGGGAATACATCCTGTGATAATCCCCATTCTGCCAGTTTTAAAATATTGGCATCATGAATGGAGTCCAGCCCGTATAAAGCTGCCCGGCGCTGTGAGGGAGTATATTCAGTCGAGGTGACAACATGATGCCAGAATTGCACAACATCCATGACGTCATTAAGCATGTTTTTAGCGCGTAGACGGATCAACATATTGTTATCCAGCAGTAATGCGCTGTACAACGCCGGAGGAATTTCTATAGCTCGGTCAGTAAGGCTAAACAACGTTGCTTGTCGAATACGCGGCCAGCGGTCTTTTAACAGACGAGTTAATACCGCTTCGCTTAACGGTAATTGTTGACGCAGCCAGTGGGTGACCGCCAGCATTCGTAAACCTTCGTCGGGCTGCTTGAGTATTAAAAGCAGCGAAGATTCATCATTAAAGTAGCCATATTCAATCAGCGTTTGTAATACTGCGCGGGAGAGTTTTTTATCAGGGCAAGTAAGCCAACACGTTAATTGTGGACGGCTATTTTCTGTCAATAAAAATCTAAGTATCTCGTCTACAAATGCACGGTGATCGTAACGCTGGCATTGGAGAAGGTTACGTATCAAGGGAAGATTAACGGCAAATGCCGCTGCATTCTTATCCTTCTTTAAATGACGTAACGCTATGGTTGCAGCAAGGCGAACCTCTTTTACCCAGTCATTAGCTGCAAGTAATAATTCTTCTATAGCTGCAACATCCTCTTTTTGTCCCAGACATTGCACGGCCTTTTCTCGTATATATCCATTGTGGTGATGGGTAAGCTGGCAAAGAACCATAGTATCGTTGAGATCACAATCATGCGCTATATAATTGCCTGGATCGGCTATCATCGACTGGAGTTGTTGCTGGATAAGAAATAATTCACAGTCAACAGAATTATTCATTTCGACGTTAAACAAAACCCTGCGTGTAAATAATGTACGCAATCCTTTGAGCATAATTTTCCTTATCAGTTATGAGGAGAAAACTCATTTCATGATTAATAATTTCCTGAGGGATAGTAACTCTGTGATGAGAGAAAATAAAGCCGGACGCCAACAACCTACGCCCGGCATCGTAATTACGTATTGTCTTTCACCGTCTGGCTTGTGCCATTGGCTTTAACGGAGGCAATTCCGGTTTCACGAGATTGCGCGGTGGCGTACATCTGGCTGGAGCCGATAATTTGATGATTGGCGGCTTTCAGATTGAAATAGAATTTGCCGTTGCTTGCTGTTTTTTTCTCATAGCGTTCTTCTTGTGGGCTGTTGCTACGCACTGACGCGATGCCCTTTTCCGCAGAGGCTTTTGAGGTATACAGCTCGCTGGTGAGGATAGTCTCACCATTGCCCGCTTTTAGCACAAACCGGAATTGATTATCACTGCTCCTACTGAGTTCAAACCAACCAGCCATAATGACTCCTTGATTGAAATTGCGTATCGAAAACAGCATCTAAAAGGACTGTTTGCCGATTAAAGTATGAGCGATTTTCAGGTGCTTGCCAGGGCGGAGAGATAATGTCAGATAGCCGACAATGCGCGGGATAATGCTGCCGGATGTGGCGTGAATGCCTTCTCCGGCAGGTAAAAATGTTAAACGATGCGGCAGGCGTCGGCTTCCCAGCGATAACCGACACCGTAGACGGCGCGGATAAAAGACTGCTCTTCGTCCAGTGCTTCCAGCTTGCGGCGCAGGTTTTTAATGTGGCTGTCGATGGTGCGGTCAGTTACTACGCGGTAGTCGTCATAAAGGTGGTTCAACAACTGCTCACGGGAGAATACTTTTCCCGGTTCATGAGAGAGCGTTTTCAGCAGGCGAAATTCCGCAGGCGTCAGGTCAAGCATTTTACCGCGCCATGAAGCCTGAAAACGACCTTCGTCGATAATCAACGGGCTTTCAGCATCCTGTTGCTGCAACTCACGCTGCGGTTTGCAACGGCGCAAAATGGTTTTGACGCGTGCTACCACTTCCCGTGGACTGTACGGCTTACAGATATAATCATCTGCGCCAATCTCCAGACCGAGCAGGCGGTCGATCTCTTCGATTTTTGCTGTCACCATTACGATCGGAATGTCAGAAAAACGACGAATTTCCCGACACAACGTCAGGCCATCGGTGCCAGGGAGCATCAGATCCAACAGGATCAGATCCGGTGGTGTCTGGCGCACATATGGCAGTACCTGATCGCCGTGGCTGATAAGCGTCGGCGCATAGCTCGCAGCACGCAGATAATCAATAAGCAACTGCCCCAGCTTCGGTTCATCTTCCACGATCAAAATACGTGGCGTGTTTTCGTCGATTGGTAACTCGGTCATACTTCTCTCTGTAAATCCCGTTCCAGCGGTAACTCTACTGTAATGCTTACCCCGCCAAAAGGCGAATGAGCGGCAACAATGCGACCATTATGTGCTTCAACAATGTTAAGACAAATCGCCAGTCCCAGGCCGGAACCGCCGCTGGCACGGTTGCGGGAACCTTCGGTGCGATAAAAACGCTCAAACAATTTTTGCAGTTGATCGTCACTAACGCCCGGTGCACTGTCGGCAAAGGTCAGGCGCACCGTTTTGTCATGTTGCTCGGCAGAGATATGCAGGCTGCCGCCGCTGTCGGTATAGCGCAGGCTGTTTTCCAGTAAGTTATTGAACAACTGCATTAAACGATCGCGATCGCCAAATACGGTAATGCTGTCTGGCAGGGAAAATTTCAGTTTCAGCCCGCGGCTGGCGAAACGCTCACGAAATGCGCCACCCGCGACTTCCAGTAGCGGGATCAGATCCACCGACGATTTCTGGTAGGCGAGAGCGCCTTCATCAGACATCGACAATTGATGAAGATCATCCACCAGTTTGGTCAGTGTACCGACCTCTGCCTGTAAAGAAGCCACCGTCTCCGGCGTGAATTTACGCACGCCATCCTGAATAGCTTCCAGTTCGCCGCGCAGTACCGCTAAAGGCGTGCGCAGCTCGTGGGAGATATCGGCCATAAAATCGCGGCGCATCTGTTGGTTTTTCTCCAGGGTGCTGGCGAGCTGGTTGAAGTCTTGCGCCAGTTTGCCCAATTCATCTTCACTGGTGGGCGTCACGCGAGTAGTGAAATCGCCCGCTGCCAGTTTGTGTGTACCGTCCACCAGTCGTTTGACCGGAGCCAGCAAACCGCGCGCCAGTGGGAATGTCGCCAGCGCCGCTAACAAGGTAGATAAAGCGACAATCAGCCAACTGGTTTGCCTCTGTTGTCTGTCAAAATTGATATCGGTATTGCGGGTCAGTCGTTCAACAGGGGAGGCGATCACCGCACCCACTTCCGCCCCATTGACCATAATGGGCCGCCGTGTGCCGTCTGGTGGAATCGGTGCTCGCGGGCCAACCAGCACTTTGTTGTTTTGATCAACCACCCAGAATTGCGTGCGCCAACCGTGTGGCGGCATACCGGGGCCGGGCTTATCTTCGTTGTTATCATGCTCCAGCGAACGTAGGATCTGAAATACAAAGCGATCGTTATTACGCAGGAAGCGCCAGTTCCCGTGCTGGGCGTACTGCTCACCAAGCGCATCGCCGAGCATTTGCAGCCGTTGTTCATTACCATGCTTGATGTAATCGATAAAGCCGCGCTCAAAACTGATACGTACCGCCCAGTGCATCGTGATCAATAAGACAATGCAGGTGGTGAAAATCGCCAGAAACAGTTTGCCGGTAATACCGGGTCGCCAGAACTTCATTGCGCGCTCCTTTTTCGCCGCGAAATAGCGACATTTTGATGCGTATCGTTCGGCACTCTGGCAAAGATGAACGCCGGAAGGGCGATGATAAACGCCATGCTAAGCCAGGTGTACATAAAGACGGTTTGTGTGGTGCCGCTGTCGACGCTGACATGCTGTGAACCAAAAAGTCCCAGCAACAGCCCGGCGATAGTGACGCCGATACTCATCGACAATTGCATAATCATCGACAGCAGGCTGTTGCCGCTGCTCGCCAGATTGTCTGGGAGATCTTTCAGCGTCAGGGTGTTCATGGAGGAGAAACGCGTCGAGTTGACCATCCCTTGTAAAAACAGGACGAACGGCAAAATGTAGTACCAGCCCAGCAGCGCGGTAGTCATAAACAGCAGGGTGACCAGCGACAGGCCCAGCGTGGTCGCCACCAGTACCCGACGGTAGCCAAAGCGATTCACCACCTGCACTACAATTCGCTTCATTCCCATGCTGCCGAGCACCATCGGGATCATCATCAGTCCGGCATGGAACGGCGAGAAACCGAGGCCAATCTGTAAGAAAACCGGTGTCATAAAGGGCAACATGCCACTGCCGATACGTCCGGCAAAGCTCCCCGCCAGGCCCAGCGAAAAGGTACGGGTGCGGAACAGTTTCAGGCTGAACAGGGCGCGGTTGTTATTTCTGGCGTGCAGCAGATAAAGCACCAGTGCCACCACGCCAATCGCTGCCAGTCCGGCAATCGCCAGCGGTGAAAGTCCCGTGCCTTTACTGCCATCCAGCGCCAGCGTTAATACCGCCATGCCGACCGCCAGCAATAAAAAACCGGAGAGATCGAAACGCCGCGTCTGCATGGTGTAGTTTGACATTAACATCAGCGTGGCGATCGCACCGATAATCCCTACCGGAATGTTGATCAAAAAGATCCAGTGCCAGGACGCGTATTCCACCAGCAGGCCGCCGAGCGCCGGACCAAGCAGCGGACCGACTTGCCCGGGCAGCGTAACAAAGGTCATCGCCGCCATATATTGCTCGCGCGGTACAATTTTCATCACCGTCAACCTGCCGACCGGCACCATCATCGCGCCGCCAACGCCCTGTAACGCGCGTGCCAGCAACAGTTCGTTTAGCGTGCCGGAAAGCGCGCAAAACAGCGAACCGAGGGTAAACAGCACGATGGCGGTAAAGAAGATATTGCGTACGCCGACTTTGTCCGCCAGCCAGCCGCTGGCGGGCAGCATCACCGCCACGGTCAGCACATAAGATACGATGACCATGTGCATATGCAGCGGGCTTTCCCCGAGGCTTTGCGCCATTGAGGGAAGCGCGGTGTTAACGATGGTGGTGTCCAGCGACTGCATAAAGAAGCCGAAAGCCACAATCCACAATTGCCAGCGGGTGCTGTCGGGAAGATCTGTCATTTACTCGGTTACCGTTTGTTTAGGTTTACGCGAAAAACGCAGCCGCAGACGGTCAAAAAAGAGATACACCACTGGCGTGGTATACAGCGTCAGAAGCTGGCTCATTACCAGACCGCCGACAATGGTGATCCCCAGGGGTTGGCGCAGCTCCGAGCCGTCACCGCCCGACAATACCAACGGCAGCGCACCAAACAGCGCCGCCAGGGTAGTCATCATAATCGGGCGAAAACGCAGCAGACAGGCCTGGAAAATAGCTTCCTGCGGCGTCAGGTTACCGTGCCGTTGGGCTTCGAGCGCAAAATCGACCATCATAATAGCGTTTTTCTTCACGATGCCGATTAATAGCATGATCCCTATCAGGGCGATTAGGCTGAACGGGGCATTGAATAGCTCCAGCGCCAGCAGCGCCCCAACGCCCGCCGAGGGCAGGGTAGAGAGAATCGTCAGTGGATGCACGTAACTCTCGTAAAGGATACCCAGCACGATATACACCGTGGCGATGGCTGCGATAATCAGGATCACCTGCGAGTTCATCGTCTCCTGGAACACCTGCGCTGTTCCGGCAAAACTGCCGCGCACCGTCGAAGGCACACCAAGCTGGGTCATTGCGCGGTCAATCGCCGCACTGGCGTCCGAGAGCGATTTTCCGGTCGGCAAGTTGAACGAGATGGTCGAGGCCGCCGATAATCCCTGATGATTCACCGACAGCGGGGCATTCGCCGGTTGCCATTTAGCGAAATATGACAGCGGGATCGCTTTTCCTTCGTTATTAATGACGAACATTTTTTCCAGTGCACTGATGTCCTGGGTATAGCGCGGATCCACTTCCATCACCACTTTATACTGGTTCATGGGCTGGTAAATGGTCGAGATTTGCCGCTGCCCGAAGGCGTTATTCAACAGGCTGTTGGCGGCCTGCACGTCGATTCCCAGTCGTGCCATAGTGTCGCGGTCGTAAACCAGATTCATCTCCGCGCCGTTATCCTGCTGGTCGGAATTCACGTCCGCCAGTTCCGGTAACGTTGCCAGTTTTTTGCGGATTTTCGGCTCCCATTCGCGCAGCGCCGCCAGGTCGTCGGACAGCAACGTATACTGGTAACTGGCGTTCGACTGACGTCCGCCAACGCGAATATCCTGCACTGCCATCAGGAACAGATTCGCCCCCGGTTCTTTCGCCAGCTTCACCCGCAAACGGTCGATAATTTGCTGCGCCGTTTCGCTGCGTTCGTCGCGTGTCTTGAGGGTGATAAACATCATCCCACTGTTCACCCGCGAGCCACCGGTAAAGCCGGTGACATTATCCACTGCCGGATCGTCACGGATAATTTTCATGAAATCCTGCAATTTGCCGCGCATCGCCTGAAACGAAATACTCTGATCCGCCTGTATCCCGCCCATCAGTACACCAGTGTCCTGCTCCGGGAAGAAGGTTTTCGGGATCGAGATATACAGCCAGATATTCAGCGCAATGGTGCCAAGCAGCACTACGCCCACCAGACGGGTATGATTGAGCACCCATTTCAGCGACTTGCCGTAGCCTTGTTGCAGAGCAACCAACATGCGACCAAATCCACGCAGTCGCTTTTGCTCGCGCGGCTTGCTGGCTTTCAGCATCCAGCCGCACATCATTGGCGTTAGCGTCAGGGAAACCAGCAACGAAATACCAATGGCGACAGAAAGCGTCACGGCAAACTCGCGTAACAGGCGTCCTGGCAATCCGCCCATCAGCAGCAGCGGCAGGAACACCGCCACCAGTGACAGACTCATCGACAGCACTGTAAAGCCGACTTCGCGGGTACCTTGCAGTGCGGCTTGCAACGGTTTCATTCCCGCTTCCAGATGACGGGCAATGTTTTCCAGCACCACGATGGCGTCATCCACCACGAAACCAGTAGCGATGGTCAGCGCCATTAACGAAAGATTATTGAGACTGAAACCACACAGATACATCGCGGCAAACGTACCAATCAGCGAAACTGGCACCGCAACGGCGGGAATAATAGTGGCGCGACCCGAGCGCAGGAATAAAAAGACCACCAGAATCACCAGTGCCACCGAGATAATCAGCGTTTGCTCGACTTCCTCCAGCGAGGCGCGAATGGTGGGGGAGCGATCCTGGGCAATTTGCAGATCAATCGCCGCCGGAATGGTCTCCTGCAACTCCGGTAATTTTGCCCGGATGCTGTCAACCGTCTGGATAATATTGGCTTCCGGCAGCTTGCGGATCATCAGCAAAATAGCCGGTTTGGCGTTGGTCATCCCGGCGTTGCGCACATCCTGCACTGAGTCGGTCACCGTCGCTACATCGCCCAGACGAACCGCGCCGCCGTTGTTGTAATGAATAATCAGCGGCTGATATTCAGCGGCGGTTTTTAGTTCATCGTTAGTCTGGATCTGCCAGCGGTGAGTGCCATCTTCCAGCGCGCCCTGCGGTTTACGCACGTTGGCATTGCTGATGGCAGTGCGTACGTCGTCCAGCGACACGCCCTGATTAAACAGCGCCTGCGGGTTCAGCCCAACGCGCACAGCGGGCAACGAGCTGCCGCCGACATCGACATCACCGACACCGTCGATTTGCGAAATTGTCGGAGCCAGTTGCGTCGAGGCGAAATCGTACAGTTCACCCTGCGAATAAGTATCGGATGTCAGCGTCAGGATCATAATTGGCGCATCCGAAGGATTCGCTTTGCGATAGGTCGGACGGCTGGGCATTCCGCTGGGCAGCAAACTTTGCGCGGCGTTGATCGCCGCCTGCACATCGCGCGCCGCGCCGTTGATATCCCGGTCAAAATCAAACTGCAAAATAATGCGCGTGCTGCCGAGCGAACTACTGGAGGTCATTTCACTGACCCCGGCAATGCGCCCAAGTGAGCGCTCCAGCGGTGTGGCAACGGAAGACGCCATTGTCTCCGGCGATGCACCGGGCAGCGAGGCGCTGACCATAATCACCGGAAAATCGACCTGTGGCAGCGGGGCGACCGGCAGCATACGGAAGCCCAGTATGCCGCACAGGGTAATGGCAACCGACAGTAAAATCGTCGCCACCGGACGGTAAATGAAGAGGGCAAAAAACTTCACTTACGCCTCCTCTTCATGGCGAGCAAAGCGGCTTTTGGTCCACAATGCCAGGCGGTCGAACAGCAGATAAATCACCGGCGTGGTGAACAGCGTCAGCACCTGGCTAACAATCAGGCCGCCGACCATGCCGATGCCTAACGGACGACGTAGTTCCGCGCCGACTCCGGTGCTCAACATCAGCGGCAGCGCGCCAAGCAGTGCCGCCAGAGTGGTCATCAGGATCGGACGAAAACGCAGCAAACAGGCCTGGTAAATTGCATCGCGCGGCGACATGCCTTGCTCGCGCTCGGCAGCCAGCGCGAAGTCGATCATCATGATGGCGTTTTTCTTCACAATACCGATCAGCAAAATAATGCCGATGATTGCGATCACATCCAGTTCGCTACCGGCAATCAGCAACGCCAGCAGTGCGCCAACACCTGCCGTTGGCAACGTCGAGAGAATGGTGATCGGGTGAATAAAGCTCTCGTACAGAATGCCGAGCACGATGTACATCGCCACCACCGCCGCGACAATCAGCCAGACAGTGCTGCCCAGCGCCGACTGGAAGGCGAGGGTGCTGCCCTGGAACTGCGTGGTGATATCCACCGGCAGATTCAGCGTCTTTTCGGTGTCCATAATCGCCTGCACCGCATCGCCGAGCGAATAGTTATCCGGCACGTTAAAGGAGATCGTCGTTACCGGGAACTGATCCAGGTGGTTGATGGAGAGCGGCGCAAAACGCTGCTCAATTTTGGCAATTGAGCTTAGCGGCACCACGCCACCGTCGCTGCTGGTCAGGCGAATGGTATCCAGCGCCGCAAGCCCTGGGGTATTTTCGGTATTGTGCTCCAGCACCACGCGATACTGGTTGGCCTGAGTATAAATAGTGGAAATCAGCCGCTGACCAAACGCGTTGTACAGGGCGTTATCGACGTCCGCCATGCTGATCCCCAGACGGCTGGCGCTGTCGCGATCAACATTGACATACGCCACCAGCCCTTTGTCCTGCCAGTCGCTGGAGACATCTGAAAGCTGTGGCAACTGCTGGAGTTTTTCCATCAACTGTGGCACCCAGGTACTGAGCGCATCCAGTGACGTGGCCTGCAAGGTAAACTGGTACTGGGTGCGGCTGACCTGAGTATCAATAGTCAGATCCTGCGTTGGTTGCAGGA
The DNA here is from genome assembly GCF_002966045.1 of Escherichia sp. MOD1-EC5189. Taxonomy (NCBI): domain Bacteria; kingdom Pseudomonadati; phylum Pseudomonadota; class Gammaproteobacteria; order Enterobacterales; family Enterobacteriaceae; genus Escherichia; species Escherichia sp. MOD1-EC5189. The sequence goes on from NZ_PTRX01000014.1 coordinate 67,487, forward strand.
AGAGATCGACGCCCGGCACTTTATCGACCGCCGTTTGCAAACGGGCGATGACTTTTTGCACCCGATCATCACGTTCATCCAACGGTTTGAGGTTGATCTGTAAACGCGCACTGTTCAGCGACGGGTTAGTGCCATCAACGCCAACAAATGAGGTCAGGCTTTGCACTGCCGGATCCTGCAAAATCACATCCGCGACCTGGCGTTGCCGCTGGGCCATATTGGCAAAGGAGCTGGATTGCGGTGCCTGCAAGGTGCCCTGAATAATGCCGTTGTCCTGTACCGGGAAGAAACCTTTCGGAATGAACACCCACAATAGAACGCTCAGCAGCAGCGTGCTGAGCGCCACGCTTAAGGTCAGCCACGGATGATTCAGCACTTTCGTAAGTCCACGACCATAGGCGGCAATTATCCTGTCGAACATTTTTTCCGAGGCCCGGGAGAAGCGGTTCTGTTTACGCAGCGACTCCTGGCTGAGCATCCGCGCGCACATCATCGGTGTCAGGGTCAGCGACACCACGGCTGAGATCAAAATCGCTACCGCCAGGGTAATGGCAAATTCGCGGAACAGTCGCCCGACGATATCGCCCATAAACAGCAGCGGGATCAGCACTGCAATCAGAGAGAAAGTCAGTGAGATAATGGTAAAACCGATTTCACCTGCGCCCTTGAGCGCCGCTGCCAGTGGTTTTTCGCCTTTTTCGATATAGCGGGAAATGTTTTCGATCACCACGATGGCGTCGTCGACAACGAATCCGGTGGCGATGGTTAACGCCATCAGCGTCAGGTTATTGATCGAAAAATCGAGAAACACCATGACCGCGAAGGTGCCGATTAACGACAGCGGCACCGCGACGCCAGGAATGATGGTCGCCGGAATATTGCGCAGAAACAGGTAGATAATCATGACTACCAGCGCGATAGCCATCATCAGTTCAAACTGGGTATCGTCGACCGATGCGCGGATATTGGTGGTACGGTCAGAAAGTACCGTCACCTTCACCGATTTCGGCAGACTCTCGGTAAGCTGTGGCAGCATCTGCCGAATGCTGTCGGCGGTAGAGATAATGTTAGCACCGGGCTGGCGCTGAACATTCATCACAATGGCCTGTTCTTTGTTCGCCCATGAGCCAAGCCAACTGTTTTCTGCGCCTTGTTCAACGGTTGCGACATCACCAAGACGAATCGGCGCGCCGTTCTGGTAGGCGATAATCAACTGGCGATATTCATCCGCAGATTGCATCTGGTCGTTCGCGGAAAGGGTGACCGCGCGGGAAGGGCCGTCGAGGCTACCTTTAGCCGAGTTAACGTTAGCGCCGGTAATGGCGGTGCGCACGGTTTCGCTGGTCAGGCCGAGGGCGGCAATCGCCTGGGCGTTAAGTTTGACGCGAACAGCCGGACGCTGACCGCCGGAAAGCGTCACCAGGCCGACGCCGGAAATCTGCGAGATTTTCTGCGCGACGCGGGTTTCCACCATATCTTCTACCTGCGTCATCGGCATGGCGGTTGAGGTGACGGCGAGCGTCATGATCGGCGGATCTGCCGGGTTCACTTTGCTGTAAACCGGCGGGTTAGGCAGATCGCTCGGTAGCAGGTTAGTGGCGGCGTTAATCGCGGCCTGCACTTCCTGCTCGGCGACATCCAGCGGTAATGTTAGCTGGAACTGCAAAGTGATAACTGACGCGCCGCCGGAACTTTGCGACGACATCTGTTTCAGGCCGGACATCTGCCCGAACTGGCGTTCGAGCGGTGCGGTAACGGCGGAGGTCATGACATCCGGGCTGGCGCCAGGGTAGAGCGTGACCACCTGAATGGTCGGATAGTCCACTTCCGGCAGCGCCGAAACGGGCAGGGCACGATAACCGATAATCCCGGCGAGTAAGATCGCCACCATCAGCAGCGTGGTGGCGACAGGACGCATAATAAACAGGCGCGACGGGCCGCCTGTGCTGCTCGGAGGTAACACCTGCATCAGGAACGCGCTCCTTTTTTCGCGTATTCGCGGCTGGTGGCTTTCTCTTCCGGTGCAGTGGCGCTCTGAGCTTCCACCACTTCCACTTTCGCTCCTTCAGTCAGGCGATCAATGCCGTCTGTCACTACGCGGTCGCCTGCAGAAATACCTGCGCGGATCACCACTTTCTGACTGTCCTGAATGCCCGGCGTCACCAGATGTTTGCTGACTTTGTTTTCGCTATTCAGCACCCAGACAAAATGGCCTTCGTTGCCCATTTGTAGGGCGGCGGTGGGGATCACAACGGCATTTTGTTCGGTGTCGACTAACATGCGCGCGTTAACAAACTGATTGGGAAACAGCGTATCGTCCTGATTATTAAAGCGTGCTTTCACTTTAATCGTACCGGTAGTGGCATCGATTTGGTTATCGAGACTTAACAGCGTGCCTTCACTTAATTTCTTCGAGTTGGTGCGATCCCAGGCTTCAACAACCAGCGGTTTTCCGGCTTTTTGCGCCTGTACTACGGTAGCGATATCGCTTTCCGGCAGGGTAAAGAGCAAATCGATAGGATGCGTCTGGGTGATCACCACAATCCCGGTGGTATCACCACTGGAGATTTGGTTACCAACATCAACCTGCTTGAGACCAACGCGACCATCGACTGGTGCGGTGATGCGGCTCCAGTCGAGTTGCAGCTGTGCGCTGGCGACGCTTGCTTCATCAGCCTTAATGGTGCCTTCGGTTTCACTGACCAGCGCCTGTTGGGCATCCAACTCCTGACGGGAGACGAGATTGGTTTTTGCCAGTTGCTGATAACGCGCTAAATCACGGCGGGCGTTGGCTAGTGTGGCTTTATCTTTTGCCAGTTGCCCCTGAGCTTGTGCTAATGCAACTTTGAACTGGCTGGGGTCAATTTCTGCCAGTAAATCGCCTGCTTTGACCTGCTGACCCTCCTGGAAATGTAATGCCATCAGTTGACCATCTACGCGACTGCGCACCGTAACGGTGTTAGCAGCGGTAATCGTACCAAGCCCGGTGAGGTAACGCGGAACCGCCTGTTCCACGGCAGTTGCTGCCTGAACCGGGGCCAATGGGCCGGAACGCATACCACGGCGGCCACCGGCTGGCGACTGCTGCGCTTGCTTCGTCGCACCTGGCGCTGCGCTCTGGGATTCATTGCGGCCTTGCCAGAACCAGAAAGCGGCGATGGCGGCGATAACCACCACGATTACGATTACCCAACGGGATTTATAACTGCCTTTCATCGTTAAGAGTTTCTCTTCCTGAAACGTTTCGCGGAATGATACTAGTGTAGCCAGCCAATAAGGGAGAAAAATGGAGGAATTATGAAACACTGTCGGGAATCGTCTGAATGACGGGCACATTTGCGAGCACGCATCCAGTAATAACACAGGAAACTATTTTATCTACGCGTTAGCGATAGACTGCATTCAGGGCAAAAGGAGGTAGGCCGACGATTTCAGCGGGACGCTGAAACGGGAAAGCCCCTCCCGAGGAAGGGGCCTTAAATAAGGAAAGGGTCATGATGAAGATACTCATCATCGTGGTGCTCTTAGTCATTAGCTTACCGGCTTACTAAGACTACCAGGGCGGGGGAACCCCCGCTCTACCCTCACTCCTGAAAGTATGCCTTCACAATCAGATTGTCAATCCGCAGGCTTTGTAGTCTGCGATCCTGCCAGCAAATATTCTTTGCGAGACGTTACGCAATAATCACATGTGAAACTATTTTATCTGCAAGTTAGCGATAGACTGCTTGCATGGCAAAAGGAGGTAGGCCGACGATTTCAGCGGGACGCTGAAACGGGAAAGCCCCTCCCGAGGAAGGGGCCTTAAATAAGGAAAGGGTCATGATGAAGCTGCTCATCATCGTGGTGCTCTTAGTTATTAGCTGGCCAGCTTACTAAGACTACCAGGGCGGGGGAAACCCCGCTCTACCCTCACTCCTGAAGTTATGTTACTCCCCCCTTATTGTCAATCTGTAAGTCCACGTTCTTGCGGGGCGAATAGCAAAACCCTCTGCGCTTATGGGCCGAATTCTGAAAGTTGCTTTGCCTGCTCTTATTTCATTATTGCAGTCGGTATGATACCGGACCTCAATAATTCTCTAAGAAAGGATTTCTTATGAGCGAACAAATCACGTTTGCCACCAGCGATTTTGCCAGTAACCCGGAACCACGTTGCCCCTGCATTTTGCTGTTGGATGTTTCTGGTTCGATGAGTGGTAGACCTATTAATGAACTTAACGCCGGATTGGTTACCTTTCGCGATGAACTGCTTGCCGATTCGCTGGCCTTAAAAAGAGTGGAACTCGGTATTGTGACGTTCGGCCCGGTGCATGTGGAACAACCATTTACCAGCGCCGCTAATTTTTTCCCGCCCATCCTGTTTGCCCAGGGCGATACACCAATGGGGGCCGCCATTACCAAAGCCCTGAATATGGTTGAGGAGCGCAAACGTGAGTATCGCGCCAATGGTATTTCCTATTATCGTCCGTGGATTTTCCTGATTACCGATGGCGCACCAACCGATGAGTGGCAGGCTGCTGCCAACAAGGTGTTTCAGGGGGAAGAAGATAAGAAGTTTGCCTTCTTTTCCATCGGTGTTCAGGGGGCGGATATGAAGACGCTGGCCCAAATCAGCGTTCGTCAGCCTTTGCCTCTTCAAGGATTACAATTCCGCGAACTGTTTAGCTGGTTATCCAGTTCGCTGCGTTCGGTTTCCCGCTCCACGCCGGGAACGGAAGTTGTACTGGAAGCGCCAAAAGGCTGGACCTCAGTGTGAGCTGGCGTCTGGTTTATGCATCAGCCGTTGGAACGTCGCACATCAGCGCTGACTTGTCTTGCCAGGATGCCTGCCAGATGCAGGTTGCCTGGCTAGAAGACCAGCAGCCATTATTGTCGGTATTTGTCGCTGATGGCGCAGGCAGCGTCTCGCAGGGAGGCGAAGGTGCGAAGCTTGCCGTCAATGAAGCGATGGCTTATATATCGCAAAAAGTGCAGGGTGGGGAATTGGGGCTTAATGATGTCCTCGCAACGGATATTGTACTGACTATTCGTCAGCGATTTTTTGCCGAGGCAGAGGCCAAAGAATTAGCGGTTCGCGATTTTGCCTGCACATTTCTGGGACTGATTTCATCGCCTAACGGCACATTGATTATGCAGATTGGCGATGGTGGCGTGGTGGTAGATTTGGGGCACGGTTTGCAATTGCCGCTCACGCCGATGGTGGGTGAATATGCCAACATGACGCATTTCATTACCGATGAAGATGCCGTTTCCAGACTGGAAACTTTCACCAGCACTGAGCGTGCGCATAGAGTTGCAGCATTTACGGATGGTATTCAGAGACTGGCGTTAAATATGCTGGATAATTCTCCGCATGTGCCTTTCTTTACCCCGTTTTTCAATGGACTGGCGTCAGCAACGCAGGAACAACTCGATTTATTACCTGAATTGTTAAAGCAGTTTTTGTCCAGCCCAGCGGTAAACGAGCGTACCGATGATGATAAAACGTTAGCACTGGCTATGTGGACAGAATGAACATCGCATGGCGGTTGAAGACAACGGTTCAACCGCCAGTTTAAGCAATCAATATAATGGCTGGCTAGCGAACTAATTTTGCTCTTAGCTCGTCGGCTTCTTCTTTTGGATAGGTGACCAATAAAGGATCAATGGTATAACCACCGTAAATTTTATCCCCGCGCGTATACATCCAGTCTGAAATATCTTCTTTCTTGATTTTCCACTCCTGGCCATATTCTACGTTTGTAACAATACCAGGGTCATTGCTTATTATACCAATAAACATGCCGTTAGAATAAGTCACATCCGTGAGCCAGAAATGCTCGGTTTCTCCGCGATCGGTTATCGGGGCTTTGACTGCGAAAGTATCAGCATCTTTTTTATTCATAACTTCGATGAATTGATCGGTTTCTTTCCGCGCATGTTTAATCGCGTCAGACATCGCCTTTTTATCATAACCTCCCGTCACTAACGTATCCGAAACTTCACTAAAGCCCGCGGTAGTAAAAAATAGCAGACACAACATAAGTAATATCTTTTTCATTTTTTCTCCAGAATCCCTGTGTAGTAAAAGTTAGCAAAAAACCTGTGGAAGTGAATCATTATCAGGTTGGAATTGAATTGTATCCTGATGAAATTGCATTATCATTTTTATTCTTGAGTGGGACTCTTCCAATATGGAAATAATTATAATGGGCAGTGTTATTATTCATTGAAATATAATATGACTGCCCTTGAAACATTATGAAGAAAAATATAAAAGTATTTACATCGACAGGTGAATTGACCACTCTCGGGCGTGAACTGGGCAAAGGTGGCGAAGGCGCGGTTTATGATATCGAGGAGTTTGTCGATAGCGTCGCCAAGATTTATCACACGCCGCCACCCGCCTTAAAACAGGACAAACTTGCCTTTATGGCTGCGACAGTTGACGCGCAGTTGCTGAATTATGTCACCTGGCCGCAAGCAACGCTTCATAGTGGACGAGGTGGGAAGGTTATCGGTTTTATGATGCCAAAAGTTTCTGGTAAAGAACCGATTCATATGATCTATAGCCCGGCACATCGTCGCCAGAGTTACCCTCATTGTGCGTGGGATTTTCTCCTCTATGTTGCGCGCAATATTGCTTCATCTTTTGCTACGGTTCATGAGCACGGGCACGTCGTGGGTGACGTAAACCAGAACAGCTTTATGGTAGGTCGCGACAGCAAAGTGGTGTTGATCGATAGTGACTCCTTTCAGATTAACGCCAATGGCACACTGCATTTATGCGAAGTCGGCGTGTCGCATTTTACGCCGCCAGAGCTGCAAACCTTGTCGTCATTTGTTGGCTTTGAACGCACAGAAAATCACGATAACTTTGGCCTTGCATTGCTGATTTTTCACGTCTTGTTTGGTGGTCGGCATCCTTATTCCGGTGTACCGCTTATCTCTGATGCGGGTAATGCGCTGGAGACGGATATTGCCCATTTCCGTTATGCCTACGCGTCAGACAATCAGAGACGTGGCTTAAAACCGCCGCCACGATCGATTCCGCTATCGATGTTACCGGGTGATGTTGCAGCCATGTTTCAGCAGGCGTTCACGGAAAGTGGCGTGGCAACCGGGCGTCCGACGGCAAAAGCGTGGGTTGCGGCACTGGATTCTCTACGCCAACAATTAAAGAAATGTACCGTTTCAGCAATGCATGTTTACCCTGGTCATTTAACCGACTGCCCGTGGTGTACACTGGATAATCAAGGCGTTATCTATTTTATTGATCTTGGCGAAGAGGTGATTACCACCGGCGGTGATTTTGTGCTGGCGAAAGTCTGGGCGATGGTGATGGCGTCAGTAGCACCGCCAGCACTACAGTTACCATTACCCGCTCATTTCCAACCAGCTGGCAGGCCGCTTCCTTTAGGCCTGTTACGGCGTGAATACATTATTCTGATTGAGATCGCACTGTCAGCGTTATCGCTGTTGCTTTGCGGTCTTCAGGCAGAACCGCGTTATATTATTTTGGTGCCTGTGCTGGCGGCTATCTGGATTATTGGCAGTCTGACAAGCAAAGCTTACAAAGCAGAAGTCCAGCACCGTCGTGAGGTATTTAATCGTGCGAAAATGGACTATGACCATTTAGTCAGCCAGATCCAACAGTTGGGCGGGTTGGAAGGTTTTATCGCCAAACGGACGATGCTCGAAAAAATGAATGACGAAATTCTCGCTTTACCGGAAGAAGAAAAGCGCGCGGTGGCATCACTTCACGACACCGCAAGGGAACGGCAGAAGCAGAAGTTTCTGGAGGGATTTTTTATCGATGTTGCCTCTATTCCCGGCGTTGGCCCTGCGCGTAAAGCGGCGTTACGGTCTTTTGGTATTGAAACAGCAGCAGATGTTACCCGTCGTGGTGTTAAGCAAGTGAAAGGGTTTGGTGATCATCTGACACAGGCGGTTATCGACTGGAAAGCGAGTTGCGAACGCCGTTTTGTGTTCAGGCCGAATGAAGCGGTAACGCCAGCAGACAGACAAGCGGTAATGGCGAAAATGACCGCCAAACGACATCGGCTGGAATCGGCGTTGACTGTCGGTGCGACAGAGTTGCAGCGATTCCGCCTTCATGCTCCAGCACGGACCATGCCGTTGATGGAGCCGCTACGTCAGGCGGCAGAAAAACTGGCTCAGGCGCAGGCTGATTTAAGCCGCTGCTGAGCCATTTTTCAATTAACGAAACACCACTTCTGCCCAACGTGCCAGCCCGGCGGTAACCGACCCAAAGTCATCGCCGCCTGCAATCGGAATGCCCGGCAACTGTTCTGCCAGCGCTTTTTTAATCAGCGGCGATCGGGCGCTACCGCCGGTCAGATAGATGACATCCGGTTTTTCCTGGGCGTTATCCAGCGCCAGTTGCACCTGTTCCAGAATTCGCGCCAGCGGCTGACTGAGGGCGTTTTCCAGTCCTTGTTGGCTAATCAGTGTTGCCAGTTCATCGCTGATAAACGGCAGCGATGCGCGGGTTTCCGCTGCGCTGGAAAGGGCGATTTTGCTCTCTTCCGCGCTGCGTACCAGCCGATAACTTAAACGCTGACGCCAGACTTTCTGTAACAGGGCCACTTTCTCCGGTTCGCGGGCGTCGCGTACCAGGTCGTTAAGCAGACGACCGTTAGCACTACTGTAGAAATCACTCTGCGCAGGTACATCGTTGATGGCAACCGCATTCCACCACGGCAGAATCGGCAGGGCGATGCCTTTTTCGGTTTCGCCACCCATGCCCAGTAACGGCATCAGGTTTTTAAACGCCAGCGCGATATCCAGATCGTTACCACCAATACGGCAACCACTATGACCCAGCAGGCTGGCTTCACGATCGAGGCGCGAACGCCACTGTGGCCCCATTAGCAGTAAAGAACAGTCAGTCGTACCACCACCAATATCCACCACCAGCACCCGTTTTTCTTCCTGCAAGGTGGCTTCGTAATCCAGCCCAGCCGCCACCGGCTCGTACTGGAATACCACATCCTTAAACCCGGCACGCTTCGCTGCGCGCTCCAGAATCCCTTGTGCCTGGGCGTTTGCTTCATCGCCGCCCAGCCCCTGGAAGTTGATCGGGCGACCAATCACCGCCTGGGTAATCGCTTCTGGCAATTGCGCCTGCGCCTGTTGGCGAATATGCAGCATCATTGCGCAGACCAGATCCTCAAACAGCGCCACCTGCTGCGGTTTTAAGCCGCTGGCACCGAGGAACGATTTTGGTGATTTCACAAACCACACTTCTTCCGGATCATCAATGTACTGCGCCAGTGAGGAAAGACCGAACTGCACGCTTTTCGCCGTGATATCGATATCTTCTTCGCGGTTATAACGAATCGCCCGACGTAATAGCGCCTGCGTTTCATTGTCGTCTGCCGGAACATCATGATGGCGGTACAGCCATTCGCTTACCGCTTCACGCGTTGGCGCGCAAAGCATTGAAGGCAGCAGCGTGCTGTCGTTTTCCATTTTTAGCAAATGCGGTTTACCGTCACGCATGACCGCCACTGAACAGTTTGCTGTACCGTAATCAAAACCAATAAACACGAAATAATCCCCATGCCGGTGAAGAAGGGGCGTGACTTTAGCGAAATGTTGCCGTCGCGACAACCGGAATATGAAAGCAAAGCGTAGCGTCTGAATAACGTTTATGCTGAAAGCGGATTAACAAGGAGATGCGATGTATACCCTGAACTGGCAGCCGCCATATGACTGGTCGTGGATGTTGGGATTTCTCGCCGCCCGTGCGGTGAGCGGTGTTGAAATGGTTGCGGACGATTATTATGCCCGTAGTCTGGCGGTGGGCGAATATCGCGGCGTGGTGACTGCTATTCCGGATATAGCCAGCCATACTCTGCACATAAATTTAAGTGCAGGTTTAGAACCTGTTGCCGCTGAGTGTCTGGCGAAAATGAGCTGCCTGTTTGATCTGCAATGTCACCCGCAGATTGTGAACGGTGCGTTGGGAAAGTTAGGCGCGGCGCGGCCAGGATTGCGTTTACCTGGTTGTGTTGATGCTTTTGAGCAGGGCGTGCGGGCGATTTTAGGCCAACTGGTGAGCGTGGCGATGGCGGCAAAATTGACCGCCAGAGTGGCACAGCTTTATGGCGAACGGCTGGATGATTTTCCGGAGTATGTCTGCTTCCCCACGCCTCAGCGGCTGGCGGCAGTCGACCCGCAGGCATTAAAAGCGTTAGGTATGCCGTTGAAACGGGCAGAGGCGCTGATTCATCTGGCAAATGCAGCGCTGGAGGGCACCTTACCAATGACAATACCGGGCGACGTAGAACAAGCGATGAAAACGCTGCAAACTTTTCCGGGTATCGGGCGCTGGACTGCGAATTATTTCGCCTTGCGCGGCTGGCAGGCGAAAGATGTTTTTCTGCCGGATGATTATCTGATTAAACAGCGATTTCCGGGAATGACACCGGCACAAATCCGCCGTTATGCCGAACGCTGGAAGCCCTGGCGTTCTTATGCGCTGTTGCATATCTGGTATACGGAAGGCTGGCAACCAGACGAAGCATGACGTTGGTCGCCGGATGCGGTGCGAGCGCCTTATCCGGCCTGGGGAATGAGCGATTTGTAGGCATGATAAGACGCGTTAGCGTCGCATCAGGCAATGGGCAAACGCTCCCTCAGTTAATCGCGAAATAACTGCTATTCACCAGCAAATCCAGCGGTTGGGCATCGGCAATCACATCGCCATAAATCAGATCGACGCCGATGCCAGAAAGCGTATCCATCACTAAGGGTAAAACAACTGGCCCGGCGATAGTCTTCACCCCGAGTCGCTGAGCGTGCCCCTGAATAATCGTAATCAGCATCTCATCCATCAAATTACCCTGCACGCTGGCGCATAGCTCACCGTCAAGTAGCAGGTAATCTGCCATATTCGCTTTCAGCGTGTTGAAAATTTGCAGATCGCGACCCACCTGGCTGAGTACGATCCTGCAACCGGCCAGCCGCAGTTTTTGCACGCTTTCTGCGTGATCGATAACCGCTTCTGCCGGAATAATCAGATGTAATAACCGTGGTGGTAGAGGGCTATTTTCCAGCTGCTCAAGCAGTTCATTCACCAGCGCGGCGCTACTCAAACCGGTAACAGAAAGGGGGAGGGCGATGCTTAAGCCTTTACTGGCAATCGCTTTTGCGGTCTGCTGGAAAAATTCATGGAGTACCCGGCGGTCAAGAGCATGGTTAAGCGCCGGATCACCGAAGCTACGACGAAATGTTTGTTCATCAAAAATCTCGCCTTCGCAACCCCAGAGTTTTAGTGATATCAACCACAAATTACGCGCTTCCGGGATCCGTGGCGAAGCGACGCCGTGGGCGATCATCATCAACTGATTCTCTTTAATCATCCGCCACTGTTCATCAATCGACATCGCCGCCCGTTCGATATGTGCGTCAGCTTGCTGCGGTTCGTAAACTGTCACCCGGCCGCGGCCACCATTTTTGGAGGCATAACAGGCGATGTCAGCCTGCGACATCACTTCAACCGCCTGATGATTGTTGTCATCAATCAAGGTAATCCCGGCACTGGCACCGACCCGATGTACACGTCCTTCCCATATAAAGTGATAGTCATTCACGGCGCTGATAATACGTGTAGCGATAAAACGCGCACTTTCGACATTACAGTCTGGCAGCAGCAGACCAAATTCATCGCCACCGAGCCGCGCCAGCACGTCGCTGGAGCGCAGCATACTCAGCATCAATGACGCCAGTTCGCGCAACAAAGCGTCGCCAGCGGCGTGTCCGGCGCTGTCATTCACCGCTTTAAAGCGATCAAGATCGATAAACACTAGGGCATGTCGCTGATGTGTACTGTTTACCGTTTGCAGCAGGATGCGTAGTTGCTTCTCAAAACTGGCGCGATTGGCGAGATGCGTCAGTGCATCATGGGAGGCGCTGTAGCTCAGCTGCCGTAACATTTTGCGTGATTCGGTAACGTCCTGAATCACCAGAACCGAACCAATATTGCTGCCATCCAGAGTACTTAGCGGTGTAATACTGTAATGCACGTCGTAGCTGCCGCCGCTTCGACAATGCAACACTACATCTTGTTCAATCGCGGAACGCGAGGTGTCGGCACTGTAAATGTTCTCCATCAGGGGACCATTGTCGCCAAAGGTAATATGCAACACCGTCAGGAGCGGAACACCTAGCGCTTCTTCCTGCGTCCAGCCGCTCATCTTCTCCGCCACTGGATTCATAAAGGTAATTTTCATCGCCATGTCAATACAGACCACGGCTTCGCCGATGGAGTCCAGCGTAATATGCAGGCGCTCTTTTTCCTGAAACAGTGCCTCGTTAAGCTGTTTCACTTCAGTCATATCCATATTAATGCCGAGCAGGCGTTCAACTTCGCCTTCTTTATTCAGTACCCGGTTAGCGAGGGCGCGGATATGGCGGATACCGTCTTTCACGGCAATGCGAAATTCCAGTTTAAAGGGCGAGCGTGATTGCAACGAATCGCGAATCACTTTTTCGGCGTGTGCGCGATCTTCCGGCAATACACACTCGTACCACACCTGCCAGTTCGGTTTGATATGCGGAGGAATTTCATACAGCTCGAACATCCGCTTATCCCAGCTAAAAATATTCGGCTTCAGCTCCCACTCCCAGATGCCAATCCCGCCCGCTTCGTTAGCCAGCGTGATGCGCTCCATCAGTTGCTGGTTCACCTGTTCGGTGCGTTTTAGCTCGTTAATGTCTTCAATCTGAGCGATAAAATAGAGCGGCGTACCATCGGTGTGGCGCACTAGTGAGACGGCAAGCAACGCCCAGACAACATCGCCATTGCGGTTGTAGTAGCGTTTTTCCATTGAATAGGTGTTTATTTCACCGCTTATCAGCTTTTCAACCTGTTGCAGATCTTTATTGAGATCCTCCGGCCAGGTCAGTTGCTGAAAGGTGAGTCCGCACAGCTCTTCCTGGCTGTAACCGAGAAACTGGCAGAGTGCTTTGTTGGATTGCAGCCATTGTCCCTCGGTGCCCACTAACGCCATACCGATAGCGGAATATTCCATCGCGTTCCGAAAGCGGGTTTCGCTTTCGGAAATGTGTTTGCGTTCCGCACGAAAGGCATACATCACCATCGTCATGATGTTGGCGGGCAGCAGGATCAGCAAAAACGGTAGCCACGGCATATGGCTCATCAGGTATGTACGCGGCGTAGCAAGCAGGGAGGGATCAGCGGCCATCATCAGTGACACCATCATCACCGTGGTAAGGAAGATCAAAAAGGCTTCCATTCGTGGCAGGCGCACGGCGCTCCACATCAACAGCACAATAATGAAAGTAAAAGGCCACGGCAGATACAGCATCGAAAGCCAACTTAACGTCAGTGTGATGGCTAACGTGAGCAGCGACTCAAAAAGCAACCTTGGGTTGCGATGGCGCAGCAGATAGTGTGGTTTAAATAACAATCCCAGCGGCACCAGTGCCAGTGCGCCGATGGATTCTGACAGTACCCATATCAAAAATGCCCTGAGAGGATCGTCTCCGGGCGTCAGCAGGATAACCAGAACACCCCCTAACAGAGGTGGAACAATGGCGCTGCCGAGTGCCAGACGCAGCCAGTCAGCCAGATTTTGCAAGGGGTTATACCACGGCAGCAATTTACGCAGTAGCACTGCCCCGACCACGGCTTCAACAATATTGATGGTCGTCCAGGTCATGTTCAGCGAGCTGGTGGAAAAAAGCAGGATGGATGCGGCGATATTTCCCAGCGAGCAGCTCAGCGCAATCCCCGGCCACATGCGCCCGGCATGGCGATAAAACGCCACCATCATGATGGACGTCGGGAACCACAGTGGGGCGAGTTGGGTGCCAAACTGCGAAAGCTCAAGCGAGAAAAGGGTGAAGATAAACGAGACTAAACCTAAACTGACCAGGTGAAGCAGCGGGTGGGGCAGGGCAATTAATACATGCTGTGATTGTTTGCTCATTACCGCTTTATCCGCAAGACCAGGTCGCCAGTATTCGTTTCTGTGTTTATGCTAGTACAAAAGTTTTACATTTTATATGCGAATTGCTCATAAAGTGACGTAAAGGCGGATAATTTGCGCAACTGCGTATAACATTTTTTACCTTGTATAAAACTGATCAACGTAATTTGCCACCGGGAATTCTTCGTCAACAATTAACTCTGAGCGCGCGGCAACGCTATTCGACTGGTATCAGGCGGATGAAATCCCTATAATTGCCGCGTTTGGCGCTTCGTCGCCCCCTTCCTAACATCCAGGTTAATCAGGTCGCTAAATATATGACTGATCAGTCTCATCAGTGCGTCATTATCGGTATCGCTGGCGCATCGGCTTCCGGCAAGAGTCTTATTGCCAGTACCCTTTATCGTGAATTACGTGAGCAAGTCGGTGATGAACACATCGGCGTAATTCCCGAGGACTGCTATTACAAAGATCAAAGCCATCTGTCGATGGAAGAACGCGTTAAGACCAACTACGACCATCCCAGCGCGATGGATCACAGCCTGCTGCTTGAGCATTTACAAGCATTGAAACGCGGCTCGGCAATTGACCTGCCGGTTTACAGCTATGTTGAACATACGCGTATGAAAGAAACGGTAAAGGTTGAGCCGAAGAAGGTCATCATTCTCGAAGGCATTTTGCTGCTGACGGATGCGCGTTTGCGTGATGAACTTAACTTCTCAATTTTCGTTGATACCCCGCTGGATATCTGCTTGATGCGCCGCATCAAGCGTGATGTTAACGAGCGTGGGCGTTCAATGGATTCCGTGATGGCGCAATATCAAAAAACTGTGCGCCCGATGTTCCTGCAATTCATTGAGCCATCTAAACAATATGCGGACATTATCGTGCCGCGCGGCGGGAAAAACCGCATCGCCATCGATATATTGAAAGCGAAAATAAGTCAGTTCTTTGAATAAGCTTGATAAATTGTGTACCGTTCAGTGATAACCTGGTATGCCCTTGACGTAATTGGCGTTAAGGGAGTGATGCACGAAAGGAGAAAATGCCATGCGTCTGTGTGACCGAGATATTGAAGCCTGGCTTGATGAAGGCCGTTTGTCGATCAACCCACGTCCGCCAGTGGAGCGTATTAATGGCGCGACGGTGGATGTGCGCCTGGGCAATAAATTTCGTACCTTCCGTGGTCACACGGCAGCGTTTATCGATCTGAGCGGTCCCAAAGATGAAGTGAGCGCCGCGCTTGACCGCGTGATGAGCGATGAGATCGTACTCGATGAAAGCGAGGCGTTTTATCTTCACCCAGGAGAGCTGGCGCTGGCGGTGACGCTGGAGTCGGTGACGCTGCCAGCCGATCTGGTGGGATGGCTGGACGGTCGTTCCTCACTGGCGCGTCTGGGGCTTATGGTGCACGTCACCGCGCACCGTATCGATCCGGGCTGGTCTGGCTGCATTGTGCTGGAGTTCTACAACTCCGGTAAGCTGCCGCTGGCGCTGCGTCCGGGCATGTTAATTGGTGCGCTGAGCTTTGAGCCGCTTTCCGGCCCGGCGGCGCGACCTTACAACCGCCGTGAAGATGCGAAATACCGCAACCAGCAGGGCGCGGTAGCCAGCCGAATCGATAAAGACTAATTCAGGCCCATTGAGGATACCATGAGACGATTTCTGACGACGCTGATGATACTCCTGGTCGTGCTGGTGGCCGGGTTATCTGCGTTAGTGTTGCTGGTGAATCCGAATGATTTCCGCGACTATATGGTCAAGCAAGTTGCTGCACGTAGCGGTTATCAATTGCAGCTCGACGGGCCACTGCGTTGGCACGTCTGGCCGCAGCTTAGTATCCTCTCCGGGCGAATGTCTCTCACTGCCCAGGGCGCGAGCCAGCCACTGGTTCGCGCAGACAACATGCGTCTGGACGTGGCGCTTTTACCACTGCTGAGTCATCAACTGAGCGTTAAGCAGGTGATGCTAAAAGGGGCAGTGATTCAACTGACGCCGCAGACGGAAGCGGTGCGCAGTGAAGACGCTCCGGTTGCACCGCGCGACAATTCCTTGCCGGATCTGTCAGACGATCGCGGATGGTCGTTTGATATATCCAGTCTTAAGGTGGCGGACAGCGTGCTGGTGTTCCAGCATGAAGATGACGAGCAGGTGACAATCCGCAATATTCGCCTGCAAATGGAACAAGATCCCCAACATCGTGGTTCATTTGAGTTCTCCGGGCGGGTTAATCGCGATCAGCGCGATCTCACGATATCCCTTAACGGTACGGTAGATGCTTCTGATTATCCGCATGATTTAACGGCGGCTATTGAACAAATTAACTGGCAGTTGCAGGGTGCCGATTTACCAAAACAAGGTATTCAGGGGCAGGGGAGTTTCCAGGCCCAGTGGCAGGAGTCACATAAACGCCTTTCATTTAACCAAATTAGTTTGACCGCCAATGACAGTACGCTGAGCGGGCAAGCACAGGTCACGCTGACAGAGAAACCGGAATGGCAGCTGAGACTGCAATTCCCGCAACTGAATCTTGACAACCTCATCCCGCTTAAAGAAACAGCGAACGGTGAAAACGGTGCCGCGCAGCAGGGGCAGAGCCAATCCACGTTGCCGCGCCCGGTCATTTCTTCGCGTATTGATGAACCGGCCTATCAGGGATTGCAAGGCTTTACGGCTGATATTTTGTTGCAGGCCAGTAACGTGCGCTGGCGCGGAATGAATTTTACAGACGTTGCCACGCAAATGACCAACAAGTCGGGTTTGCTGGAAATTACTCAACTGCAGGGCAAGCTTAACGGTGGACAGGTTTCGCTGCCGGGCACGCTGGACGCGACATCAATAAGTCCGCGGATAATCTTCCAGCCACGGCTGGAAAACGTTGAGATTGGCACCATTCTGAAGGCGTTTAACTATCCGATTTCGTTGACCGGAAAGATGTCACTGGCTGGTGATTTCTCCGGTGCTGACATAGATGCCGACGCATTCCGCCACAACTGGCAAGGACAGGCGCATGTCGAAATGACGGACACACGCATGGAAGGGATGAACTTCCAGCAGATGATTCAGCAAGCGGTAGAGCGTAATGGTGGTGATGTGAAGGCCGCTGAAAACTTCGATAACGTGACGCGTCTTGACCGCTTTACCACCGATTTGACGTTGAAGGATGGCGTCGTGACGTTAAACGACATGCAAGGTCAATCGCCTGTGCTGGCGCTGACAGGGGAAGGCATGTTGAATTTGGCAGATCAAACCTGCGACACCCAGTTTGATATTCGGGTCGTGGGTGGCTGGAACGGGGAAAGCAAACTGATTGATTTCCTCAAAGAAACGCCAGTACCGCTGCGGGTTTATGGCAACTGGCAGCAACTTAATTACAGCCTGCAAGTGGACCAGCTGCTACGCAAACATCTACAGGACGAAGCGAAACGTCGCCTGAATGACTGGGCCGAGCGGAATAAAGATTCCCGCAATGGCAAAGATGTGAAGAAGTTGCTGGAGAAGATGTAAGTCATCCAGATGACATATGCTGTAGGCCTGATAAGACGCGTAAGCGTCGCATCAGGCAATCACGTAGATTACTTTCAGCAAAGATGAATCATCTGTATAAGTAAGATACTTCAGCGAGGGTGTTGGTCCGGCTGTAAATCGCCGAATCGTTTCCTGTAGGCCGGGGCAGCCCACATGGATGTGGGCTGAGGGCGCGTTTTACAGGGATAATGAGATGGACGCTCCAGATTTTACGGTATCAAAGTACCAGACTGGATCGTTGCAATACGTCCTGAAAAATT
>NZ_PTRX01000145.1:0-276 GCF_002966045.1 Escherichia sp. MOD1-EC5189
GTGGCGTCCCCTAGGGGATTCGAACCCCTGTTACCGCCGTGAAAGGGCGGTGTCCTGGGCCTCTAGACGAAGGGGACACGAAAATTGCTTATCACGCGCTGCGTGATATTTTCGTGTAGGGTGAGCTTTCATTAATAGAAAGCGAACGGCCTTATTCTCTTCAGCCTCACTCCCAACGCGTAAACGCCTTGCTATTCACTTTTCATCAGACAATCTGTGTGAGCACTGCAAAGTACAGTTCTTTAAGGTAAGGAGGTGATCCAACCGCAGGTTCCC
>NZ_PTRX01000015.1:0-117739 GCF_002966045.1 Escherichia sp. MOD1-EC5189
GTGGCGGCCTCAGTCCGGAACAATTTGAAAACAAGAACCTCGCTTAGGCCTGTGTCCATATTACGTGGGTAGGATCACAGTTCCTCTTCGGCCAAATCGTTATCACTGGGTTCCTCTTCTACTAAGGCCTTTTCGTCAAAAACCTCAACTCCGTTCTCATCAAATTCCGCATCTTCATTTAAATCATGAACTTTCAGCGTATTCTGACTCATAAGGTGGCTCCTACCCGTGATCCCTTGACGGAACATTCAAGCAAAAGCCTGGTTCCGCCGATTTATCGCTGCGGCAAATAGCGCAGCGGGTTTACGGATTTCCCCTTGTAACGAATTTCAAAATGCAAGCGTGTTGAACTGGTTCCGGTGCTACCCATAGTCGCTATTTTTTGCCCCGCCTTCACTTCTTGTTGTTCCCGGACCAGCATTGTGTCGTTATGGGCGTAGGCACTCAGGTAATCATCATTATGTTTGATGATAATCAGATTACCGTAGCCGCGCAGCGCGTTACCGGCATAAACAACGCGGCCATCTGCGGTCGCGATAATTGCCTGTCCTTTGCTGCCTGCGATATCAATCCCCTTGTTGCCCCCCTCAGAAGCACCAAAGGTTTCGATCACTTTGCCCTCAGTCGGCCAGCGCCAGGTGGAGATAGGCGCACTGGTTGATGTACTGCTGACAGTCGGCTCGGTTGTGCTTGCTGTTGGTACCGTTACAGGCGCTGTGACCGTGGTCCCAGTTGGCTTGTTGTTCGGCAACATTTTGTTAGCACTCTGTTCACCCGAAGACTCAGAATACGTAATTGTCGGTTGCGACGCAACAGCAACGGTGGAATTTTGTGCAGGCTTGATCACAACTCCTTGCTCTGCTGCATCGGCCTGGGTAATGGCATTTTCACCAGTGATTGGCGTACCGGAAGCATTACCCACCTGTAAGGTCTGACCTACATTCAGCGCGTATGGTGCCTGAATATTGTTGCGCTGAGCAAGGTCACGGAAATCATTGCCAGTAATCCAGGCGATATAGAAAAGTGTGTCGCCTTTTTTCACGGTGTATGTACTGCCGCTATAACTGCCTTTCGGAATGTTCCCATACTGACGGTTGTAGACGATGCGTCCGTTTTCCATCTGTACCGGCTGCTGAGCTACTGGCTGCACAGGCTGGATTTGCGGTTGTTGTGCAGATTGAATTTGTGGCTGCTGTACCGGCTGAATTTGCGGTTGCTGCGTTGTAGACGTCGTCCCCATTTTCGGCGGCGGCGTAATCAACATACCAGAATTGGTGTTTGCAGACGCATTGCCATTAACGGAGCTGACCGGTGCCGGTGGATTTGAAGTGTCAGAACAGCCTGCCAGCCATAGCGAAACCAGTGACAAAGCCGCAATGCGGCGAACGGTGAATTTTGGGCTTCCCGCGCTCATTTATCCCCCAAGAAAAATTGGTTAATAACCAGTGACATAATTACCGTGCAAGGCACCATACTGAACACTGGAAAAGATGTTCACGATACGCTGACCTGCGGCAAAATAACCAGGAAAAATCCAGGTATTTCCTCACGTTTTAAGCCAGCTCACCCTTCACTAAAGGGACAAAGCGCACGGCCTCCACGGTATCGATAATAAATTCGCCTCCCCGACGACGCACCCGTTTCAAATACTGGTGCTCCTCCCCTACGGGTAAGACGAGAATCCCGCCTTCGTCCAGCTGCGTCATTAGCGCAGTTGGAATTTCCGGCGGTGCCGCCGTAACAATGATAGCGTCAAACGGCGCACGTGCCTGCCAACCTTCCCATCCATCGCCATGACGGGTTGAAACATTATGTAAATCAAGGTTTTTCAGGCGGCGACGCGCCTGCCACTGCAAGCCTTTAATACGTTCAACCGAGCAAACATGCTGAACAAGATGCGCCAGAATTGCCGTTTGATATCCCGAACCGGTGCCAATTTCCAGCACCCGCGACTGCGGCGTCAGCTCGAGTAATTCGGTCATTCGCGCCACCATATACGGCTGCGAAATTGTCTGCCCCTGACCTATCGGCAAGGCGATATTGTCCCAGGCTTTTTGTTCAAACGCTTCATCAACGAATTTTTCACGCGGCACGGCGGCAAGTGCATTCAGCACCTGCTCATCCTGAATACCTTGCGCACGTAATTGATCCAGAAGTGCTTGTACGCGTCTGCTTACCATTGCGTGCCAACTCCCACGCTGTTTAACCAGTCTGAAACCACATCTTGCGCGCTATGCGCAGTTAAATCCACATGCAGCGGCGTGATAGAGACATAGCCCTCATCGACCGCAGCAAAATCGGTCCCCGGACCGGCATCGCACTTACCACCCGGCGGGCCAATCCAGTACAGCGTATTGCCGCGCGGATCTTGCTGCGGGATCACCTGATCTGCCGGATGTCGGGTACCGCAGCGCGTCACGCGAATACCTTTGATTTGATCCAACGGTAAATCCGGTACGTTAATATTGAGAATACGCCCGGTGCGCAACGGCTCTTTACACAGAGCTCGCAAAATGGAACAGGTTACCGCCGCGGCAGTGTCGTAATGTTTATGCCCGTCAAGCGAGACAGCAAGCGCCGGAAAGCCTAAATGACGGCCCTCCATCGCGGCGGCTACCGTACCGGAATAGATAACATCATCCCCCAGATTCGGCCCGGCGTTAATCCCCGACACAACAATGTCCGGGCGCGGACGCATCAGAGCATTCACGCCAAGATAGACGCAATCGGTCGGGGTTCCCATTTGCACAGCAATATCACCATTTTCAAAGGTAAACGTGCGCAAGGAGGATTCCAGTGTCAGAGAATTTGAAGCGCCGCTGCGGTTACGATCGGGGGCGACCACCTGAACGTCAGCAAACTCACGCAAGGCTTTCGCCAGCGTTTGTATACCGGGTGCATGTACCCCGTCATCATTACTCAGCAATATGCGCATAATCACCTGTTGTGTTGATAAGTTCCCTGACAACGCTGGTCGCAAAACTGCCTGCCGGAAGCCAGAAACGGATTTCTACGGTGACGTCATCCCACCAGTTCCAGCTTAATTGTTGCGGATACAGCAGCATCGCTCTGCGCGCGGCTTCAACTTTTTCGCGCACCAGTAAGGCTTGCAATTCAGTTTCTTCGGCGACAGCTGCTTGTTCGAATGCCAGCGCTTCACGCTGAGTTCCCCATTCGCCACTGCCCGGCAATGCAGCAGTAATCATCAGCTCTTTATCGTTGACGCGACGCTGTAATTCCGCCAGTTCTTCATTGGAGGCAACAAACCAGCTGCCACGTCCGGCTAATTGTAGCGCATCGCCGTCAACAACTTGATTAACGTCTGCTTTTTTGAGGCGCTCAGCAACAATCTGATTAAACAACGCACTGCGGGCTGCCGACAACCAAAAACTCCGTTTATTGCGATCACGCACCGGAGTATTGGTTTGCGCCCAGCGCAGCGCACCCTGCAAGTTGCTGCCGCTAATACCAAAACGTTGGGCACCAAAGTAGTTCGGTACACCTTTTACGCAAATATCGATCAGACGTTGTTCAACGTCATCACGATTGCTCACTTCGCGGATTACCAGGGTAAAAGCGTTACCTTTCAGCGCCCCTAAACGCAGCTTACGCTTGTGCCGCGCATACTCCAGCACCTGACAACCTTCCAGTTGAAAAACACTGAGATCGGGCATCTCTTTGCCTGGCACGCGAGCGCATAACCACTGTTCCGTAACAGCATGTTTGTCTTTTTGCCCAGCGAAGCTGACTTCACGGGCATGAATTTTCAGGAATTTCGCCAGTGCATCCGCCACAAAACGGGTATTACAGCCGTTTTTGAGGATTCTAACCAGAATATGCTCACCTTCACCATCAGGCTCAAAGCCCAAATCTTCCACCACCACAAAGTCTTCCGGATTGGCTTTCAGCAGCCCGGTACCTTGCGGTTTACCGTGGAGGTAAGTGAGATTATCAAACTCAATCATTTTGTTGCCTTAATGAGTAGCGCCACCGCTTCACAGGCAATCCCTTCCCCACGCCCGGTAAATCCTAATTTTTCCGTAGTAGTGGCTTTCACGTTAACATCATCCATATGGCAGCCGAGATCTTCGGCAATAAACACGCGCATTTGTGGAATATGCGGCAACATCTTCGGTGCCTGAGCGATGATAGTGACATCGACGTTACCGAGGGTATACCCCTTCGCCTGAATACGACGCCAGGCTTCGCGCAGCAATTCGCGGCTGTCGGCCCCTTTAAATGATGGATCGGTATCCGGGAACAGCTTGCCGATATCCCCCAACGCCGCTGCACCAAGCAATGCATCGGTCAGTGCATGTAACGCCACGTCGCCATCAGAATGCGCCAGCAACCCTTTTTCGTAAGGAATGCGTACGCCACCAATGATAATTGGGCCTTCACCACCAAAGGCGTGTACGTCAAAACCGTGTCCAATTCGCATTATGTATTCTCCTGATGGATGGTTCGGGTGAGGTAAAACTCGGCCAGTGCCAAATCTTCCGGACGCGTGACTTTAATGTTATCCGCGCGGCCTTCGACCAACTGCGGATGAAATCCGCAATATTCCAGCGCCGAGGCTTCGTCGGTAATGGTAGCGCCTTCATTTAGAGCGCGCGTCAGGCAGTCATGTAACAGCTCACGAGGGAAAAATTGCGGCGTCAGCGCGTGCCATAAGCCGTTGCGATCAACGGTATGAGCAATGGCATTTTTGCCCGGTTCGGCACGTTTCATGGTATCGCGCACCGGTGCGGCGAGGATCCCCCCCGTGCGGCTGGTTTCGCTCAACGCCAACAATCGCGCGAGGTCATCCTGATGCAGACAAGGACGAGCGGCGTCATGCACCAATACCCACTGAGCATCGCCAGCGGCTTTCAGACCTGCCAGCACCGAATCGGCACGCTCATCACCGCCATCTACAACGGTGATTTGCGGATGATTCGCCAGAGGAAGTTGTGCAAAACGGCTATCGCCAGGACTTATGGCAATGACGACATGCTTCACCCGGGGATGCGCCAGCAGCGCATGCACCGAGTGTTCAAGAATGGTTTGATTACCGATTGAGAGATATTGCTTAGGACATTCCGTTTGCATTCGACGGCCAAATCCGGCCGCCGGAACCACGGCGCAAACATCCAAATGAGTGGTTGCCATGTTAATTCCCGGGCTGATTTATCGAGTGTTTTGCCCCGCAGACTGTGCGCGTTTCGACGCGTCAGGCACCAGACGATAAAAAGTTTCGCCCGGCCTGGTCATGCTGAGTTCATTACGCGCACGCTCTTCGAGCGCCTCCTGGCCGCCATTGAGATCGTCAATTTCGGCAAAAAGTTGATCGTTTCGCGCTTTAAGTTTCGCGTTTGTAGCTTGCTGTGCCGCCACATCATCATTGACGCGGGTATAGTCATGTATACCGTTCTTACCGAACCACAGCGAATACTGTAGCCAGACCAGAATAGCCAGCAACAGCAGCGTTAGTTTACCCATCCTGCCCCCTGAAAAACGGCATCATCATCCCATGCATCCGAAGACGACTCTACATCCTCTGTTGGGGATACCGCGACAACGCGGGCAAATGTACCACATTTGTCCATTGTTACGTATACCCAGGGCGTGCAGAACATAATCTCATTATTCGTTACGGTTTGAATTATGAACAGAGGAGACGGGAAAGTACAAATTAGCCCAGTAGCCACATAAACAGTGCGCCAAACATAATGCCGACTGTCACCAGGGTGAAAACAATACTGTAGCGTAGCTTTCCGTCCATCAATGAATGCAGCGCAATCCCCACTACTACCGCGACAGGCATCAGTGCCAGAAAGAAAGGCCAGGTGTAGATAAAGAAGAACAGCGTGTTAGAGCCATAAATCAACATCGGCATCGCCAGCGCAAATAACCAGGAGACAAAACCAACCACAGCACCTGGCAGTGACCATGTGGTTTCTTCATCCTCAGTAAGGCTGTCGTTATTTGTTAGTGTAATGTTATGGCTATTACGCATATTTGATCCTGTAACTTTGACGGACCGGGCATGGAAACCCGGTGGTGTCTCAGGATCTGATAATATCGTTCTGTCTCAACAGATCTAATAATTGCTGTACCAAATTTGTTACTAATTGTTCACCATTGAGATGAATTTCTGCCGATTCAGGTGCTTCGTAAACGGAATCTATTCCCGTAAAGTTACGCAGTTCACCGGCACGTGCTTTCTTATATAAGCCTTTTGGATCGCGGGCCTCGCAAATCGCCAGCGGCGTATCGACAAACACTTCGATAAAACGCCCTTCTCCTACGCGTTCGCGAACCATCTGGCGTTCGGCGCGGTGTGGCGAGATAAAAGCGGTCAGCACCACCAGTCCAGCTTCAACCATTAAATTCGCCACTTCACCGACGCGACGGATATTCTCTTTACGATCGGCATCGCTAAAACCGAGATCGCTGCATAAGCCGTGGCGGACGTTGTCGCCATCCAGCAAATACGTACTGACACCAAGGTTATGTAACGCCTCCTCCAGCGCCCCGGCGACCGTGGATTTACCGGACCCGGAGAGGCCGGTAAACCACAACACAACACCACGATGACCGTGGTGTTGCTCGCGTTGTTGCACTGTGACCGGATGGCTATGCCAGACGACGTTTTCGTCATGCAGCGCCATTATTTATCTCCCCGTAAATCGCGAGCGCCCCAGTGCGGGAAATGACGACGGACCAGGGCATTCAATTCCAGTTCGAATGCACTGAATTCAGATGCCGCAGCAGTTGCCTGGCTAACTGGCTCGTGCACCATACCGGCACCCACGGTCACATTGCTCAGGCGATCGATAAAAATCAGCCCACCAGTAACTGGGTTTTGCTGATAACGATCTAACACCAGCGGCTCGTCAAAAGTGAGATCCACCAAACCAATGCCGTTGAGCGGCAGATTTTCAACTTCGCGTTGAGTAAGGTTATTAATATCAACCTGATAACGAATGCCATCAACACGGGCACGCGTCTTCTTACCGGCAATTTTGATGTCGTAGCTTTGTCCAGGGGAAAGCGGCTGTTCCGCCATCCACACCACATCCACCGACGCGCTCTGCACTGCCGGTAGCGCTTCGTCTGCCGCCAGCAGCAGATCACCACGGCTGATGTCGATCTCATCCGTTAGCACCAGGGTGATCGCTTCTCCGGCAAAGGCTTCTTCGCGATCGCCATCAAAAGTCACGATCCGCGCAATGTTTGACTCCACTCCCGAAGGCAACACTTTGACTCGTTGCCCGACTTCCACGCGACCGGATGCCAGCGTTCCGGCGTAGCCGCGAAAATCAAGATTCGGGCGGTTAACGTACTGCACCGGAAAGCGCATTGGCTGGGCATCCACCACTCGCTGTATCTCCACGGTTTCCAGTACTTCGAGTAGTGTCGGACCGCTGTACCACGGCATGCTTTCACTTTGCGAAGCCACGTTGTCGCCTTCCAGCGCGGAGAGCGGCACAAAGCGAATATCCAGATTACCCGGCAACTGCTCGGCAAAGGTCAGATAATCTTCACGAATGCGGGTGAACGTCTCTTCGCTGTAATCCACCAGATCCATTTTGTTGATCGCCACGATCAGATGTTTGATCCCCAACAGCGTGGAGATAAAACTGTGACGACGCGTTTGATCGAGCACGCCTTTACGGGCATCGATCAGTAAGATCGCCAGTTCGCATGTCGATGCGCCAGTCGCCATATTGCGGGTGTACTGCTCGTGCCCAGGGGTATCGGCGATTATAAATTTACGCTTCTCGGTGGAGAAATAGCGGTAAGCCACATCAATGGTGATGCCCTGTTCACGCTCAGCTTGCAGGCCGTCCACCAGCAGGGCCAGATCCAGTTTTTCGCCCTGGGTGCCGTGACGTTTACTGTCGTTATGCAGCGATGAGAGCTGATCTTCGTAGATTTGGCGGGTATCGTGCAGCAGGCGACCAATCAGGGTACTTTTGCCGTCATCGACGCTACCACAGGTCAGAAAACGCAGCAGGCTTTTATGTTGTTGCGCAATCATCCAGGCTTCAACGCCGCCTTCATTGGCAATTTGTTGTGCAAGTGCAGTGTTCATCTTAAAAATACCCCTGACGTTTTTTCAGCTCCATAGAACCTGCCTGGTCGCGGTCAATCACGCGCCCCTGACGTTCACTGGTGGTGGAAACCAGCATCTCTTCGATGATTTCCGGCAGTGTTTGCGCATTTGACTCCACCGCGCCGGTCAGCGGCCAGCAGCCCAGCGTACGGAAACGCACCATCCGTTTTTTAATCACTTCGCCCGGTTGCAGGTCGATACGGTTGTCATCAATCATCATCAACATACCGTCGCGTTCCAGAACCGGACGTTCAGCAGCGAGATACAGCGGGACAATGTCGATATTTTCCAGCCAGATGTATTGCCAGATATCCTGCTCGGTCCAGTTAGAGAGCGGGAAAACGCGGATACTTTCGCCTTTGTTAATTTGCCCGTTGTAGTTGTGCCACAGCTCCGGGCGCTGATTTTTCGGGTCCCAGCGATGGAAGCGGTCACGGAAAGAGTAGATTCGCTCCTTAGCGCGGGATTTCTCTTCGTCACGACGTGCGCCACCGAAGGCGGCATCAAAACCGTACTTGTTCAACGCCTGCTTCAAACCTTCGGTTTTCATAATATCGGTATGTTTTGCGCTGCCGTGTACGAATGGATTAATCCCCATCGCCACGCCTTCCGGGTTTTTATGCACCAGCAACTCGCAGCCATAGGCTTTAGCCGTACGATCGCGAAACTCATACATCTCGCGGAATTTCCAGCCAGTATCAACATGCAGCAGAGGGAAAGGCAGCGTACCCGGATAAAACGCCTTGCGCGCCAGATGCAGCATGACGCTGGAATCTTTACCGATGGAGTAGAGCATCACCGGATTTGAGAATTCTGCCGCCACCTCACGAATAATGTGGATGCTTTCCGCCTCCAGTTGCCGCAGGTGAGTAAGTCGTTTTTGATCCATAACCGTTCCTTTGCAATACCGCTATTTTCTTGCCATCAGATGTTTCGACTATAGGGAGCGTAAGAGAACGAATGAAATTACCAATTAGAATGAGTAGTTCCTTAACGGAATAACGATTTGGCAAAGCTAATATCAAAAAGTGCTTAAGGCACCGGATTTCGGGCGTTTAGGAAGATTTGAAATTGTTTTAGCGCAGCGGCAGTTTCATACTATGGCGGTAAAAAAATTTGCATGGTATTTAAGGACTCACTATGTTTTCCGCATTGCGCCACCGTACCGCTGCCCTGGCGCTCGGCGTATGCTTTATTCTCCCCGTACACGCCTCGTCACCTAAACCTGGTGATTTTGCTAATACACAGGCACGACATATTGCTACTTTCTTTCCGGGACGCATGACCGGAACTCCTGCAGAAATGTTATCTGCCGATTATATTCGTCAACAGTTTCAGCAAATGGGTTATCGCAGTGATATTCGGACATTTAATAGCCGATATATTTACACCGCCCGCGATAACCGCAAAAACTGGCACAACGTGACGGGAAGTACGGTGATTGCCGCTCATGAAGGCAAAGCGCCGCAGCAGATCATTATTATGGCGCATCTTGATACGTACGCTCCACTGAGCGATGCCGACGCCGATGCCAATCTCGGCGGGCTGACGTTACAAGGAATGGATGATAACGCCGCAGGTTTAGGTGTCATGCTGGAACTGGCTGAACGTCTGAAAAATACGCCTACCGAGTATGGTATTCGTTTTGTGGCAACCAGTGGAGAAGAAGAAGGGAAATTAGGCGCTGAGAATTTACTCAAGCGCATGAGCGATACTGAAAAGAAAAATACGCTGCTGGTGATTAATCTCGATAACTTAATTGTTGGCGATAAATTGTATTTTAATAGTGGCGTAAATACACCAGAAGCTGTCAGGAAATTAACCCGTGATCGAGCGCTGGCAATTGCGCGTAATCATGGGATTGCAGCGACAACAAATCCAGGTTTGAATAAAAACTATCCGAAAGGCACCGGGTGTTGTAACGATGCAGAAGTTTTCGACAAAGCCGGTATTGCGGTACTTTCGGTGGAGGCGACCAACTGGAATCTTGGAAATAAGGATGGTTATCAGCAACGCGCAAAAACACCGGCCTTCCCGGCGGGAAATAGCTGGCATGATGTAAGGCTTGATAATCAACAGCATATTGATAAGGCGCTTCCTGGAAGAATAGAACGTCGCTGCCGTGACGTTATGCGGATAATGCTACCGCTAGTGAAGGAACTGGCGAAGGCGTCATGAGGCGTTTGAAAATGGGAGCTGGGAGTTCCCCGCTGACGCGGGGGAACTCCCGATGCTTGGTTTGTCATCAGGCGTACTACACGGTTTATTCCCGCTAGCGCGGGGAACTCCCCAGACCTGAAGTCAACTTATCCATTGTCGACGGTTTATCCCCGCTGGCGCGGGGAACACTCGGCAAACCAAAAAACAGCCCCTGAGCGTTACCCGCAGACATCAACCTGTGCGCCAGGATAAGCGCCGCTTCTGTTTTACCTGCGCCAGTCACATCTTCCAGAATAAACAACTGTGGTCCTGGCTGGCTGATATCCAGATCCAGCACCTTTTGCTGTAACGGTGTCGGATGCTCAATAAAAGGAAACAGCGTATTAATTCCAGTGAAAGGCGCGGTTTCTGCTTTTGGGGGAAAGACGGTTAATGCGTTTTGAGCCTGAACTAAAGCCTTCTGCCAGTAATCTTTAATATCCATTACGTGTGCGACGCGTGGAAAAAACCGCGTTGACGATCCCGTCCAGTCTGCGAGTACGACGGTTGCAGAGATATACCAGGAAAGATGTTTTATAAGTTCAACGCCCTCGTCATCATCCCAGAATGTAGGGATCTCGATGAGCGGAAACAGTACCTTGATTTTAAGGAGAAAATCTCGTGCGGCAGCTTTGTCTTCAGGCAGAAAGTTGTCCAGTTCATCGATACGGTCAGGAGGCCGACCATGATGCCCGGTCGTCACGGGCATCCACATCTCCATCACCCGTTTAAGTTTGCGCAAAGAGAGTGAAGATGAAGGAAGCAACTCTTCACATTCAATTAAATAATGATGCCACAACCAGTAACCCAGCGTTGAATGAGAGATCTTTTCGTAATTCTTTCTTGCGCCTTCCGGAACCTTGAGTTGTGGGTGCAGGTAAAGTTGCTGAAATGAGCGGGCAAATTTTCCAGTATCGTGCCAGCACAACAACCAGGCGAAAAATTGT
The DNA here is from genome assembly GCF_002966045.1 of Escherichia sp. MOD1-EC5189. Taxonomy (NCBI): domain Bacteria; kingdom Pseudomonadati; phylum Pseudomonadota; class Gammaproteobacteria; order Enterobacterales; family Enterobacteriaceae; genus Escherichia; species Escherichia sp. MOD1-EC5189. Next base: position 11,248 of record NZ_PTRX01000015.1, read on the forward strand.
GCTGCCTGATCCGTGTCAGCGAAACCTAATTGACGAAAATAGTCAGCCAGCCCGAAACAGTTGTTTTTGACCATTAAATAGCCTATCGCGGCTACATCCAGCGAATGCCAGCAAAGAAGGTGATAATCGTCGCCACCCTCTTTCTCGCCACGTCGGGTTTTTCCCCAGAAATCAAAGAAAGTCACAATGTTTTTATCCTTCAGTAAAACTTAAAGGATATTTACGCATATATTAAAAATTATCTGTGATATATATCGTTCAATAAAGTATTTACATTATGAATAATTCAATGATTTTCATCTGTGATATATATAAATAATAAACACAGGCATAATATTCACAAAAACAATATAAATGAAAAAAAGGGTGCAGGAGACCAAACCATCACAATTCAATACGCGGGGTTTTACCCCCGCGTGGTGGCTACTTCTTCGGTTCGTAAGCGAGAACTGCCTTAAACTCCATACCACGTTCTCTGATACTCAACTCACACAACGAGTCGCCTACCATCAGCGTGAATCCCAGTGCTGTACAACACAGTACGATGATTGCCACAAGGGCATATTTTGTCAGCATGTCTTGCCTCCCTGCAAAGAAGAGACTAACATCCGAATTGCTACGTTCGAACGCGAGCCTCAGGTTGATAGAAATATCGCCTGGGGCTTTTGTCCATCTGGAACCTCGCGAATGCTTAACGCCAGACAGCCTCAAGCACCCGACGCCATTCTATAACTGTTGATTTCCCCTGCTATATTCACGTTTAAATGCCGGAATGCTGCTCGCAAAATAAAAACGCCCCCATCATTCCTGACAGAGGCGTTTATTTTATCCGGCAATATTTACCCTTCGTGCAGCCCACATTCCCTTTTTAAGCCAAAGAAACGCGTTTCTTCTTCCGCCATACCAGGTTCCCATTTACGGGTTGTATGGGTATCACCGACCGATAAATATCCTTCGTCCCATAATGGATGGTATTTCAGGCCATGTTTTTGCAGGTACTGATAAATAGTTCGGTTATCCCAGTCGATAATCGGAAGCACTTTAAATACGCCACGCTGAATTGCCAGCACCGGTAAATTAGCGCGGCTGCCGGATTGTTCACGGCGCAGGCCAGCAAACCACGTTTGTGCGTTCAGTTCTTTCAGCGCCCGGTTCATCGGTTCGACTTTGTTGATATCGTTGTACTTTTCAATGCCTTCAACGCCCTGCTCCCACAGTTTGCCGTAGCGTGCTTCCTGCCAGGCGGCGCTTTCGGTAGCGCGGTACACTTTCAGGTTGAGCTTGAGTTTGTCCGTTAACTCGTCAATAAAGCGGTAGGTTTCCGGAAACAGATAACCAGTATCGGTGAGGATCACCGGAATATCCGGGCGAATCTGATTCACCAGATGCAGGCTAACCGCCGCCTGGATACCGAAGCTGGAAGAAAGTACATATTCACCGGGCAGATTATCCAGCGCCCAGGCAACGCGGCCTTCAGCGTCCAGTTTTTCCAGTTCGGCGTTAGTTTCCGCCAGCGCCAGAATGCGATCTACCTTCGGCAGTTCGTTCAGGGCATTTAGATCGAGTTTGGACATAGATTCCTCACTGTTTGCCTTGCCTGATGCGACGCTTACGCGTCTTATCAGGCCTACAAGACTGGACTGATGGTTAATCCCACAAATCACGCGCCGGATCGAGCACCGGGCGAATGATGCCCGCACGCACCGTAAAGTCGCCGAAGCCTTCACCCGCTTCACGTTCTTTCGCCCAGCGCCCTATCAGTTCATCAAGCGTCGCCAGGATTTCCGGCTCGGTGATGTTTTCTTTATGCATCCGTGGGATACGTGTCCCAATGCGGTTGCCACCAAGATGCAGGTTGTAGCGCCCAGGCGCTTTACCCACCAGGCCCACTTCCGCCAGCATCGCGCGACCACAACCGTTCGGGCAGCCTGTTACACGCATCACGATATGCTCATCGCTGACACCATGTTTCGCCATTAAATTATCGATGTTATCGATAAACGACGGCAGGAAACGCTCCGCTTCCGCCATCGCCAACGGGCAAGTCGGGAATGACACGCAGGCCATTGAGTTTTCGCGCTGCGGCGTGACGGCATTCATCAATCCGCTCTCTTTGGCGATCTTCTCAATCTTCGCTTTCTCGCTTTCCGGTACACCGGCGATGATCAGATTCTGGTTCGCCGTAATGCGGAAATCACCTTTGTGGATCTTCGCGATCTCCAGCAGGCCAGTTTTCAGCGGACGCCCCGGATAATCAAGAATTCGACCATTTTCGATAAACAGCGTCAGGTGCCATTTGTCGTCGATCCCTTTTACCCAGCCGATACGATCGCCGCGTCCGGTAAATTCATAAGGACGGATCGGCTCAAATTTGATCCCCGCGCGACGTTCCACTTCTGCTTTAAACGTCTCAACACCCACGCGCTCCAGCGTGTATTTGGTTTTGGCGTTTTTACGGTCAGTACGATTACCCCAGTCACGCTGAGTGGTAACGACCGCTTCCGCCACCGCCAGCGTATGCTCCAGTGGCAGATAGCCAAACTCGCTCGCCGTGCGGGCGTAGGTTTTCTTGTTGCCGTGTTCGATAGAAAGCCCACCGCCCACCAGCAGGTTGAAGCCCACCAGCTTGCCGTTTTCCGCGATCGCCACGAAGTTCATGTCGTTAGCGTGCAGATCGATATCGTTCTGCGGCGGGATCACTACCGTGGTTTTGAATTTACGCGGCAGGTAGGTCTGACCGAGGATCGGTTCTTCATCGGTGGTGGCGACTTTCTCCTGATCGAGCCAGATCTCCGCGTAGGCGCGAGTACGCGGCAGCAAATGTTCAGAGATCTTCTTTGCCCATTCATAGGCTTCCGCGTGCAGCTGCGATTCATATGGGTTCGAGGTGCAGAGTACATTACGGTTCATGTCGTTGGCGGTCGCCAGCGCATCAAGACCGACCGAGTGCAGCATCTGGTGCACCGGTTTGACATTCTTTTTCAGAATGCCGTGGAACTGGAACGTCTGGCGGTTGGTCAGGCGAATGCTGCCATAAATGGTGTTTTCACCGGCGAACTTATCAATTGCCTGCCACTGTTTAGTGGTGATCACGCCCCCCGGAAGACGGCAGCGCAGCAGCATCGCATGACGCGGTTCCAGCTTCTGTTCAGCACGTTCCGCGCGGATATCGCGGTCATCCTGCTGATACATACCGTGGAAACGGATCAGCAGGAAGTTGTCGCCCTTAAAGCCGCCGGTCAGACCGTCGTTTAAATCTTCCGCAATGGTCCCGCGCAGGTAGTTGCTCTCAAGCTTCATGCGCTCGGCGTCTGTCAGTTTTCCTTCGACCACTAAAGGCCCTGGATGTTTTTCGTTCATTAGTAGACATCTCGCTGATAACGGCGCTCTACGCGCAGCTCACTTAAAAATTCATCCGCCGCTTCGGTGTCCATGCCACCAAATTCGGCAATCACTTCCAGAAGTGCCTGTTCAACGTCTTTCGCCATGCGATTAGCGTCGCCGCAGACATAAATGTGGGCACCGTCATTGATCCAGCGCCACAGCTCTGCGCCCTGTTCGCGCAGTTTGTCTTGTACGTAAATTTTTTCTTTTTGATCGCGCGACCAGGCAAGATCGATACGTGTCAGCACGCCCTCTTTGACATAGCGCTGCCACTCCACCTGGTAGAGGAAATCTTCGGTAAAGTGTGGGTTGCCGAAGAACAGCCAGTTTTTGCCCGGCGCTTCGTCAGCGGCGCGTTGCTGCATAAAGGCGCGGAATGGCGCGATGCCGGTGCCTGGGCCAATCATAATCACCGGCGTTTCCGGGTTAGCGGGCAGGCGGAAGTTGTCGTTATGTTCGATAAATACGCGGACTTCGCCCTCTTCTTCCACACGGTCCGCGAGGAAGCTGGAGGCACCGCCAGCACGGGCGCGGCCTTCCACGTCATAACGCACCACGCCAACGGTGACGTGTACTTCGTTCTCGACTTCCGCCTGCGAGGAGGCGATGGAGTACAGGCGCGGCGTCAGCGGGCGTAGCAGGGTGATCAACGTTTCAGCATCAAGCCGTGCCGGGGAAAAACGCACCATATCGACAATAGGCGTGGTCGCGGCGTAATGCTGCAACTTCGCTTTATCGCCCACCAGCGGCAGCAGCGTTTCGCTGCGGGTAAGCGTGGCGTAGTTCTCAACGATGTTGGCGGTGTTGACGGTCAGTTCGAAGTGCCACTGGAGGGCCTCGTTCAGAGGCAACGTTTTGCCCTCGACGGTGACAGGTTCATCGCCTTTCAGCCACAGCAATTCGACAAGTTCTTTCACCAGCGCCGGATCGTTCTGATACCAGACGCCCAGCGCATCGCCAGGCTGGTAACGCAGGCCAGAGTCGCCCAGGTCAATTTCGATATGGCGAACGTCTTTTTCAGAGTTACGCCCAGTAATTTTCTGGTTAACAGAGAGGCTCGCCACCAGCGGCGCGTCTTTGCTGTACGGGCTGGTGTGGATTTCATTTACCGCGCCAGTAGCGACGGATTGCGAAGGTGCCGCGACAGGCGAACGCGATTTAAGAGCATCTACTACGCGGGCGCGCCACTCGCTGGCAGCGGCCTGGTATTCAACGTCGGCATCGACACGGTCGAGCAGGCGTTCACCGCCCAGTTCCGCCAGCTTGCTATCGAAATCTTTCCCGGACTGGCAGAAAAATTCATAAGAGCTATCGCCGAGACTAAACACGGCAAACGCGGTGTTTTCCAGCTTCGGCGCTTTTTTGGAGAACAGGAACTTATGCAGCGCGACGGCCTCCTCCGGCGGTTCCCCTTCACCTTGCGTTGACGTCACCACGATGAGCAGTTTTTCGCTGGCGATTTGTTTGAATTTATAGTCGCCCGCGTTCACCAGCTTAACGTTCAGTTTTGCCGCTAATAAATCATCGCGTAATGTTTCAGCAACCCGGCGCGCATTGCCGGTTTGCGAAGCGGAGATAATAGTTATACCCGGCATTTCTGCGGCGGGGGCGGGCGCTGGCGTCGCTGTAAGCGCAGCAGGCTGTTGGTTGAGCACGCCCCAGAAATAGCCAGAAACCCAGGCAAGCTGGGTGGGAGTTAAATCGGTCGTGGCCGCCTGAAGGCGTGCCAGTTGCTCCGGGTTCAACGGAAGCAACGCGGAAGGTGGGACCTGTGTCGTCATGCGTCGTTATGTTCCAGTAAGCAAAGCTGTTTCTGCGCCCTGTCAGCGCCCATAAAACAGAAGAGAAGGTAAGGTTAACGGGGTGAACGGTGTGGATTAAAGACGGGATAGCGATAACTAATAACCAAATCGACTAACCTGTTTTAGCAATAGTCTTTAACAACAAAACAGATTAACCAACCCAATGAAAAACAAATGAATTTAGCCAATCATTAAGATAAATCAGCGATTTTGCGCAACAAAGTCGTTTTAGATAATGCGAAAAAACAGCCTTTCCGGTACTCTACGGCGGTTTTATCGTCATGTAGAGAAATTATGATGTCCACCACGTTATTTAAAGATTTCACCTTCGAAGCCGCTCACCGCTTACCACACGTCCCGGAAGGACATAAATGTGGTCGCCTGCATGGGCATTCCTTTATGGTGCGACTGGAAATTACCGGGGAAGTCGATCCGCATACGGGCTGGATTATCGATTTCGCTGAACTGAAAGCGGCATTTAAACCAACCTATGATCGCCTCGATCACTATTATCTCAATGATATTCCTGGCCTGGAAAACCCGACCAGCGAGGTTTTAGCAAAATGGATTTGGGATCAGGTTAAACCGGTTGTTCCGCTGTTAAGTGCGGTTATGGTGAAAGAAACCTGCACCGCAGGTTGCATCTATCGCGGCGAATGATAAGAGTGTGTCGGCGGTCAATTTCCCTTAAGTAACGCTATGTTAGGGTGTTGCGCTCTGGATATCTGGGGCATGACATGGAAGACGACTGCGACATTATTATTATTGGTGCGGGTATAGCAGGCACCGCTTGTGCTTTACGCTGCGCGCGGGCAGGTTTATCCGTTCTGTTACTGGAACGCGCTGAAATTCCCGGCAGTAAAAACCTTTCCGGCGGGCGTTTATACACCCATGCGCTCGCGGAACTCCTCCCTCAGTTTCACCTGACCGCGCCTCTTGAACGACGCATCACTCACGAAAGTCTTTCTCTGCTAACGCCGGATGGCGCAACGACGTTTTCCAGCTTACAGCCCGGCGGTGAATCCTGGAGCGTATTACGTGCACGGTTCGATCCGTGGCTGGTTGCCGAAGCCGAAAAAGAAAGTGTCGAATGCATCCCTGGTGCGACGGTAGATGCGCTGTATGAAGAAAACGGCAGAGTTTGCGGCGTTATTTGTGGTGACGATATTCTCCGCGCCCGTTATGTGGTGCTGGCAGAAGGTGCCAACAGCGTCCTGGCTGAGCGTCACGGGTTAGTGACTCGTCCTGCTGGCGAAGCGATGGCGTTGGGGATCAAAGAAGTTCTTTCACTGGAAACATCCGCTATTGAAGAACGTTTTCATCTGGAGAATAACGAAGGCGCAGCGTTGCTGTTCAGCGGCGGAATCTGTGATGACTTACCCGGCGGCGCATTTCTTTATACTAATCAACAAACGCTCTCGTTAGGGATTGTTTGCCCGCTCTCTTCACTTACGCAAAGTCGTGTTCCGGCAAGCGAGCTGCTGGCCCGCTTTAAAACGCATCCGGCAGTGCGCCAGCTTATCAAAAGCGCGGAATCGCTGGAGTATGGCGCGCATCTGGTGCCGGAAGGTGGCCTGCACAGTATGCCGGTGCAATACGCCGGTAACGGCTGGCTGCTGGTGGGCAATACGTTGCGCAGTTGCGTCAATACCGGAATTTCCGTGCGCGGCATGGATATGGCGCTAACTGGCGCGCAGGCGGCGGCACAAACGCTGATAAGCGCCTGCCAGCACCGCGAGCCGCAAAATCTGTTTCCGCTTTATCATTACAACGTAGAGCGCAGCCTGCTGTGGGATGTTCTACAGCGCTATCAGCATGTTCCGGCGCTTTTGCAACGCCCGGGCTGGTACCGTAAGTGGCCTGTGTTAATGCAGGATATTTCCCGTGATTTATGGGATCAAGGTGATAAACCTGTTCCGCCGCTGCGCCAGTTGCTCTGGCGTCATTTACGTCGTCATGGCCTGTGGCATCTGGCGGGCGATGTTGTCAGGAGTATTCGATGTCTGTAGCCCGTAATCTCTGGCGCGCTGCTGATGCGCCACATATTGTTCCGGCTGACTCCGTTGAGCGCCAGACGGCAGAACGGTTGATTAACGCTTGTCCGGCTGGTCTTTTTTCGCTCACACCGGAAGGTGATTTGCACGTTGATTATCGTAATTGTCTGGAGTGCGGCACCTGCCGTTTGCTGTGCGATGAAAAAACGCTACAACAGTGGCGCTATCCGCCTTCCGGATTCGGCATCACCTACCGCTTTGGATAAATAATAAGGATAATTTATGCCCCTCTTACACCTGCTCCGCCAGAATCCGGTGATTGCTGCCGTTAAAGATAATGCCAGCCTGCAGTTGGCAATCGATTCTGAATGCCGGTTTATTTCCGTGTTATACGGCAATATTTGCACCATCAGTCATATCGTCAAAAAGATTAAGAACGCCGGAAAATATGCTTTTATTCATGTCGATTTGCTGGAAGGCGCGTCAAATAAAGAAGTAGTAATTCAGTTTCTGAAACTGGTGACCGAGGCGGACGGCATTATCAGTACCAAAGCGTCAATGCTAAAAGCGGCGAGAGCGGAAGGCTTTTTCTGTATTCATCGCTTGTTTATTGTTGATTCGATTTCATTTCACAACATTGATAAACAGGTTGCGCAATCGAACCCGGATTGTATTGAAATTCTGCCAGGCTGTATGCCTAAAGTACTGGGCTGGGTAACGGAGAAAATCCACCAGCCGCTGATTGCTGGCGGGCTGGTGTGCGATGAAGAAGATGCGCGTAATGCGATTAACGCCGGTGTAGTGGCGCTTTCTACCACGAATACCGGGGTCTGGACGTTAGCGAAAAAATTGCTTTGACGAGATAATCGTAACGAATTGAATTTGTGTGATTTGTAGGCTGCACGCCACATCCGACATTCAGCGCCTGATACGACGCTTGACGCGTCTTATCAGGCTTACAAGTCCCCAGCCCAGAACCGTAGGCAGGATCATCCGGCAGCACGTTATTGGCAATCTGCGTGAATGGTTGTCACCAGTGCCTCCAGCACCGCTTTCCAGTCATCAACCACGCCAACATCTGCCTGTGAAAATACCGCCGCGCTGGCGTCATGATTAATCGCCACCACAAACTTGCTATTGCGGACGCCCGCCATTAACGCTGCTGCGCCGGAAGCGCCAACAACAATACACACCTCAGGTGCCAGCAGATGTCCGGAAATACCAATCACTTTTTCGGCATCAACGCCACCGTTCATTACTCGCGCCCGACTGTAGCCCACTTCGGCTCCCAGCTTTTCTGCCAGCATAGCGATTTCCTGGTTATCTGCCTCTCCGCCCTGCCCCACCACCAGCACCCGTCTGGCCTCAGCTAATGGGTCACGGGTAACATTTTTCAGGTTCACTATGCTAACCAGCCAGCCGGGAAGCGCACCTGGGACAATGTTCAGTTGCTGCATACCCGGGGGCAACGAGGCGTTTTTATCTGCTCCCGCCTGACGCGCCAGGGAGAGGCATAGCGGGCGTTTTTCTGTTTGCAGCGTCGCCGTTAGCGCATTTCCCCAGTGGGATTTGCGTACGCTTCCGGTTGGAATATTTAATGAAGTCACCTGGCATATACTGGCACCATGTAAACGCCAGGACAGGCGGGTAGCCAGTTCATCGCCAAACGTTCCCGGCGGAAAGAGAACAACGTCCGCAGGCGTTCGCTGCCACTGTTCTACCAGCGCATCCAGCACCTGTTCCGCGACCATCGGCTGCGGCTCGATTTGCCAGTGCGTTAATGTGCTGCCGCTGAAATCCTGCTCCGCCAGCCAGCCCGCTATTGCGGCATGTTCCTGATTTATTGTCACAATGGCGATATTCATGGCTGCATCCTTTGGCGTAAATAGTCCTGCCATAGCTTTTGCGCTTTTTCTGCTACCGTTTGCCCATCAAGAAGCGTTGCACCGCGTCGTTGCTCTGGCCTTTCCAGTTGCCGGCACTGCATCGCAGACGATTCAGCAGTAACAGTTTTGCGGATAATTTCAGCTTTCCCCGCAGCCATTCGCTGGCGCATTCCCGGTACTGGCAAGGCCACCTCGCCACACTGGCGCACGGCAATCACCGCAGGCAAGCGAACCCGACAACAGCGTAATCCATGTTCAGTACGCTGTTCGAGCGAGATAAACGGTGCGTCGAGAGTAAAACGCTCCACCTGGGTAAAACAGGGCCAGGTCAGCATTTCCGCCAGCAAAAATGGCGTTTGCCCGTTCTGCCCTTCGCTGCTCTGGCAGCCAGTAATGATCAGATCCAGCGGATTCTGGCGCTGCCATTCGGCAATATGGCGAGCGACAAATTCCGGCGCAAAGCGCAGATCTGCCGCCGTCTCCAGCAATACAGCTTCCTCAAACCCAAGAGCCATGAGATAGCGCAGCCAGTGCAACGCCCGTTCATCCCCCATGCTCAACGCGGTTAAAGACATCGGCGTACCGTTTTTTCTCTGCGCTAACAGAAGCGCGGCAGCGGCCTGTTCATCAGCACCGAGTAAACTTCGCAGCAGCGAAACATCCGGTCCGCTATTACCCTGAGCCGCCGCCTGCCACTCTTTTTCCGCCAGCATTCCGGCATCCGGTTCGGCTTTAAACGCTAACAGAATGTTCATTCACACCTCCTACATTTCCCGCCGCCACCAGCGGGAGTGCTTTGGTTTCTGGCGCCCATAGCCAGGTCACAACAAAACCAACCAACAACACTGCCGCCAGGAGCAATAAGGTGACTTGCATTCCCCACTGCGCCAGCACCCACGGCAGCAGGCCAGTACTTACCGCCGCCCCCAACCGACTCATGGCAGTGGCAAAACCGACACCCAGCGAGCGAATGTCAGTAGGAAAACTTTCCGCAGGCAAAATGCCCACCAGATTACTGACTGCCGAAATGGTGGTACTGAAGAGAACAAAAAGCAGCAGCGTTAATGAACAGCCAGAAGGCAAACAGGCCATCACTACCAGCGTTGCCGCCAGCAACAAAAAACTGCCAAGTAAAAATTTGCGATGTGCCAGCAGGTGCGTCAGAAATAATCCCAGCAGCGCGCCCACAATTAACAACGCATTAAGCATCAGGCTGGCAGTCAGCGCATCTTCCAGTCCAATAGTCTGGGCGATAGTTGGCAGCCAGGTATAAATCACAAACCATGGGATTACGAGGCAGACAAAGAAGACGCTGTTAAACGCCGTGCGCCGCCAGTAGCGCGAAGAGAACAAGGTTTTGATGTGTTTATGGGTCGCCGTTGCCACTTCATCGCCCAGTAAAACATGGGGACCAAAATAGCGATGCACGATAGCGTGAGCTTCTGCAAAACGCCCCTGGCGCAGTAGCCAGCGTGGCGATTCTGGCGTTCCCCAACGTAACAACGTAATCAACAGGGCAGGAAATGCCGCCGATGCCAGCAGCCATCGCCAGGCTTCGGGGCTTTCGCTAATAAAGTGATGTCCGGCAAGACTTGCCAACACATAGCCTACGGTCCACACCACGCTGAAAGCGCCTAGCAAAATACCGCGATGGCGGCGCGGGGAAAATTCAGCCAGCAAGGTGTGACCTACTGAATAGTCGCCTCCCAGACCAATGCCGATCAAAATGCGTAGTCCAATAAGATGCTCTGGCGTGGTGGCAAAAAATTGCAGGAACGAGGCGAGCGTAATCAGCATAAAGCTGAAGGTGAAGATTTTTTGCCGCCCGATATGGTCGGAGATCCACCCCAAAACCAGGCTGCCGATAAACAGGCCAAGTAGCGCCGAGCCACCAATCATTCCCGCCATAAACGGCGTCAGTTGCATGGCTGGAGTAAGCTGAATTATGGCGTAACCAATGACGCCGAGAACATAACCGTCGGTCAGGTGTGCGCCGAAAGTCAGCGCAGCAATTCGACAGTGAAAACGGTTAAGCGGTAAATCATCCATTCGCACCGGTGAAGTGTTCATCTTTACCCCTTCATTGTCCGGTAATAAGAACGGCTTCCCGGTTGAGAAGCCGAAAAGACAACGCCCCGTCATCGCGAAACGCTGCCTGACACATTATTTTTCAATCGGATAGATAGTACCCGTATTCATAATACCGTTAGGATCGAACTGTTTTTTCAGCCCTTCCAGCAATGTCCACGCGCTGCCGTGTTCCAGTTTGCTCCAGTGAACACGATGTTTACCGATACCGTGATGGTGTACCATCGAACCGCCGAGGCGAATGGTTTCTTCGCAGATGATTTTGTTGAGCGGATTGTGGTATTTGTCGATTTCCTCTTCCGGCTTACAGTCAACGACGTTGTAGTCGTAGACGAAGTACATGTTGGTGCCGTTCTGATAGCTATGAGAGGAGTGACCGCCCAGCATGGTGATGTCGTCGGCGTGCGCGAACTCGGTACGAATACGGTTAATAACGCTTTCGTAGATTTCGTGTATGCAACTCCAGCAGCCGGACACTTCGGTGGTAAAGCCCATGTTGCCGGTTTTGAGGATCTGCACACGTTCGGCAGCCACTTTATCCGGTCCCCAGTTCAGGTTGTTAAACCAGGTTTCGATCAGCTTGCTGTCCACGCGCTGGCATTGCGGGTAACGTGCCACGATTTCAGCAATCCCTTCGCCCGTCGCCTTCGCAATGCGAGGGTTACCTTCAGCCATAAAGATCAGCACGCATTTTCCGTCGGCAAAATGGGTGAAGTGTTGGGTGCCATCTTCAGCGTCATACAAACGAGCGATCGACGGACGATATCCTTCCACCATGATTTCACGCAGGATGTTGAAGCCGGTTTTCATGTCTTCCAGGATATAGCCGTAGAAGAGGTTGTTTTCCGGGGTGAATTTAAAGATTTTCACAGTGACTTCAGTGATATAGCACAATGCGCCTTCGTTGCCGATGATGATGTGACGAATGTCCGGACCCGCCGCGCGTCGTGGCACGTTTTTAATGCGTGTCACGGTGCCATCAGCCAGTACTGCTTCCAGGCCAACGACCATATCCTCGATTGCGCCGTAGAGTGTGGAGAACTGCCCGATACTACGGGTCGCCACCAGTCCCCCCATCTGCGCCAACGGTTTTGACTGCGGAGAGTGCCCCGTGGTGTAACCTTTTTCACGCAACGCGTTTTCCAGCACTTCCAGCGGAACACCGCATTGCGCCGTGGCCTGCATATTCTCAATATCAATATTAATGATTTGATTCATGGCAGAGCCGTCGAGCACCACCGAGTTTTCCACAACGGTTTCCAGCCCACCTTCGGTAGCGGAAGCCCCGGTACGCGGCACACCGTTAATTTTGTGTGCATTCATAAAATTCAGCACACGGGACACTTGCTCTGTGGAACCGAGTTTTACGACCGCTGCCGGAATAGGCAAAGTATAAATACCATGAATATCCGGAAATTTACGAAAACGATCAATACTGTTTTTCTTCAATACCGTTTCATCGGTAATTACGCGATCTACACCAACAATTTCCTTTAGCTGGTCGACAATCGCTGCGCGAGATAAAGACATAGTAATTCCTTCCTGATAATAAAAATGGAATAGTCATTAATAAAAGAAATCAGAAACCACCGTTATGGATTAGCGCACTAAATAACCGCCATCAACCACTAATAAATGCCCGTTGACATAATTCGATGCCGGACTTGCGAGAAATATGGCTGCGCCCATTAAATCCTGAGTATCGCCCCAACGGTTTGCTGGAATATGATCAAGAACGCGCTGATTGGTTTCTGGATTACTGCGTGTCGCCAGGGTGATATCTGTTGCATAATAGCCAGGGGCAATACCATTTACCTGAATATTATATTGACCTAGTTCATCACAATAAGCTTTGGTGAATCCGGCAAGAGCATGTTTAGTGGCAGAATATGCAGGTGACCATTGTCCACCTAAGTAAGAGAATAATGAACAGATATTAATGATTTTACCGCTTTTCTGCGGGATCATAATTTTTGCCGCTTCATAGCTTAACTCGAATGCGGCGGTCAGGTTCACGTCAATCATCGGGTCCCAGTCGGCACGACCGAAATCCAGCACCTTATTCAGCTTACATATACCGGCATTGTTAACCAGAATATCGACGGTGCCGAAACGTTCACAACAGGCGGTAATTATCTTCTGCGGCGCGCCTTCTGCGGTGATATCCACCTGCATGAAGTCCACCTCAACACCCTGTTTTTCAATCATTTCCTTTGTTTCGCCATTATCTTTAACGAAACTTGGAATAAAGATATTTGCGCCTGCTTTTGCCAGCGCCATGGCAAATGCCTGGCCTAAACCGCTATTCCCACCAGTAACAATTGCGGTTTTACCTTTCAGGGAGAAAAAATCCATTGAGAACGCATTGAGAGATTCGATTGACATAGTTAGCTCCAATTTCCGTAAGGCAAAAAAAAAGAAAGGTAACTTCCCCCGCGAGAGGGAAGTTACCTTTCTCATTATCTCTGGTAACTGGAGATAATTTTTAGCATAAGGGAATAAGTGCTAATGTGATCGTAATCACAGTGTGATATTCGTATTATCAAATAATTTTAAAAAGCAGAAGCGTGACTACTCTCACACAACACCACTGCTTTCCATGTTATTTCTTATTGCAATTACTAGAGACCTGAGAAAAGTAATCCACCTGAAAGGGCGGCTTACTTTTCTCTTTTTTTTGTCTATTACAAATGGGAATACGATATGCAACACAGCTTATATCGCCGTTGGATAACCCTCGCGATAATTAGTTTTAGCGGCGGCGTTAGTTTCGACCTGGCTTATTTACGTTATATTTATCAAATTCCCATGGCGAAATTTATGGGATTCAGCAATACCGAGATAGGTTTAATAATGAGTACCTTTGGTATTGCGGCTATTATTCTTTATGCCCCCAGCGGCGTTATTGCCGATAAATTTTCGCATCGCAAAATGATTACTTCCGCGATGATCATTACCGGATTGCTGGGTCTGTTAATGGCAACGTATCCACCGCTGTGGGTAATGCTCTGTATTCAGGTCGCCTTTGCGATAACGACGATTTTAATGCTGTGGTCGGTGTCGATTAAAGCCGCATCGTTGCTTGGCGATCATAGCGAGCAAGGGAAAATTATGGGCTGGATGGAAGGGTTGCGCGGCGTCGGTGTAATGTCGCTGGCGGTGTTTACCATGTGGGTCTTTTCTCGCTTTGCACCGGATGACAGCGCCAGCCTGAAAACGGTCATTATCATCTATAGTGTGGTTTACATCTTGTTGGGGATTCTGTGCTGGTTTTTTGTTAGCGATAACAACAACCTGTGCAATACCAACACCGAAGAAAAACAGTCATTCCAGCTTAGCGACATCCTTGCCGTTTTGCGTATCAGCACCACATGGTACTGCAGCATGGTGATTTTTGGCGTCTTCACCATCTACGCCATTCTGAGTTACTCCACCAACTATCTGACCGAAATGTACGGCATGTCGCTGGTGGCAGCAAGCTACATGGGGATTGTGATCAACAAAATCTTTCGCGCGCTGTGTGGTCCACTTGGTGGCATTATCACCACCTACAGCAAAGTGAAATCCCCTACCCGCGTGATTCAAATACTTTCCGTAATCGGTTTGTTGGCGTTGACTGCCCTGCTCGTCACAAACTCTAACCCGCAATCGGTCGCGATGGGGATTGGCCTGATTTTACTACTGGGATTCACCTGCTACGCCTCCCGCGGGCTGTACTGGGCCTGCCCCGGCGAAGCGAGAACACCGTCTTACATTATGGGCACCACGGTAGGTATTTGTTCGGTGATTGGATTCCTGCCGGATGTCTTCGTTTACCCAATTATCGGCTACTGGCAAGACACCCTGCCCGCGGCAGAAGCCTACCGCAATATGTGGCTGATGGGCATGGCGGCGCTTGGCATGGTGATCGTCTTTACCTTTTTGCTGTTCCAAAAAATTCGTACTGCTGATAGCACCCCCGCAATGGCTAGCAGCAAGTAAGCCAGGAAAATTACAGGAGAAAAATCATGTCGAAAAAATACATCATAGGGATTGATGGCGGAAGTCAGAGCACAAAAGTGGTGATGTACGATCTGGAAGGTAACGTGGTTTGCGAAGGCAAAGGCTTATTACAACCGATGCACACTCCAGATGCCGATACCGCAGAACATCCTGACGATGATTTATGGGCATCATTATGTTTTGCTGGTCACGATTTGATGAGCCAGTTTGCCGGGAATAAAGAAGATATTGTCGGCATTGGTCTGGGATCTATCCGTTGCTGCCGTGCGTTATTGAAAGCCGATGGCACGCCAGCTGCGCCGTTGATTAGCTGGCAGGATGCACGCGTAACACGTCCCTACGAGCACACCAATCCTGATGTGGCATATGTCACCTCTTTTTCAGGTTATCTGACACACCGTTTAACCGGCGAGTTTAAAGACAATATCGCCAACTATTTTGGTCAGTGGCCGGTGGATTATAAGACCTGGGCATGGAGCGAAGATACCGCGGTAATGGAGAAGTTTAATATTCCCCGACAGATGCTTTTTGATGTGCAAATGCCGGGCACTGTTCTTGGGCATATCACACCACAAGCCGCGCTGGCGACACATTTCCCGGCTGGGCTGCCGGTTGTTTGTACCACCAGTGATAAACCGGTAGAAGCACTGGGAGCCGGGTTACTGGATGATGAAACTGCGGTAATTTCTCTTGGTACCTACATCGCGCTGATGATGAACGGCAAAGCACTGCCGAAAGATCCGGTAGCGTACTGGCCGATTATGTCTTCTATTCCGGAAACCTTGCTGTATGAAGGTTACGGTATTCGCAAAGGCATGTGGACGGTGAGCTGGCTACGCGACATATTAGGCGAGTCGTTAATTCAGGATGCCAAAGCACAGGATCTTTCACCGGAAGATTTGCTCAACAAAAAAGCTTCTTGTGTGCCGCCTGGCTGTAATGGTCTGATGACGGTGCTGGACTGGCTGACCAATCCGTGGGAACCGTACAAACGCGGAATTATGATCGGCTTTGATTCCAGCATGGATTACGCATGGATTTATCGTTCGATACTGGAAAGCGTGGCGCTGACGCTGAAGAACAATTACGACAATATGTGTCATGAAATGAATCACTTTGCGAAACATGTGATCATTACTGGCGGTGGTTCGAACAGCGATCTGTTTATGCAGATTTTTGCCGACGTGTTCAACCTTCCGGCACGCCGTAACGCCATTAATGGTTGCGCAAGTCTGGGGGCCGCGATTAATACAGCGGTAGGTCTGGGGCTATACCCGGATTACGCAACGGCTGTCGACAAAATGGTTCGCGTGAAAGATATCTTTATGCCGATTGAGAGCAATGCCAAACGCTACGACGCGATGAATAAAGGCATTTTCAAAGACCTAACCAAACACACTGATGTGATCCTGAAAAAATCGTATGAAGTGATGCATGGTGAGTTGGGGAATGAAGATTCGATCCAGAGCTGGTCGAATGCGTAAGTGAGGAAGGCCGGGCGGGAAAATGCCCGGCCTGAACATACCTGAATGGTTATCCCCGCTGGCGCGGGGAACTCGTTGTTGTGCTTCCCCTTCCGCACCGCTTGAACGGTTTATCCCCGCTGACGTGGGGAACTCTCTAAACATAACCTATTATTAATTAATGATTTTTTAAGCCAGTCACAATCTACCAACTTTACAGGATCACACAAACAACACATCCATTATGTTAAAGAACACTTAATCCATTGATTAAAAAGTAAATATTTAAAATAACTCTATACCCACTAAAATCTACCAAACTTTACCGCAATAATTTTCACTCCAACGAAAAATTAACGCCACAGAATTTGTAGAGAATGATAATGATTAGTCCAGAATGGGCAAAATGGAGTTTTTTCAGAGGCGACAAAGAATATAAATGAGTGGAAGTCTTTACAGGTTCCACCCATTTATAACGCTTATAAATGTTTAATCAGGCAATATTTAAATATTTATGTGTTTGCATCGATAAACGCCAGTTGCGCGCAATGCAGGTTTCAATGCACAAACGTGTGGCATCATCCTTTTGGCTAATCGGCTGCAGTGCAATGACTCGTGGTTTATCATCGGTCAGCGTTGCCAGTAGTTCATCCAGTGCTTCAATATCACGTACGCGTCCCACTGGATGCTTGATTTCGTTGGCTCGCTCCAGTGCCTGTGACAACACTTCATAGCCGCCGCGCATGTTCAGCTTTGGCGATACGGTAACCCAGGTATTCGGCGTGCAGCGTACTTCATGAGTACCGCTGGTTTCGATCTGGCAGCTAAAACCGTTCTTTTCGAGCAGGTCAGTCAGTGGCAGCAAATCATGAATGCAAGGCTCACCACCCGTAATCACCACATGCCGCGCGGTGTATCCCTGACGACCAATGACAGCCAGCAAATCTTCACTGCTCGCCGCCCCCCACTTATCACTCTCTTTGGTCTTCGCCAGAATGCTGAAAAGGGAGACTTCCCGATCCTCAAGCTTTTCCCAGGTGTGTTTGGTGTCGCACCAGGCACAGCCGACCGGGCATCCCTGTAAACGAATAAAAATGGCGGGGACGCCGGTAAAGTAACCCTCACCTTGCAGGGTCTGGAACATCTCGTTAATCGGGTACTGCATAGCATTCTCTGTGAAGTGGATAATTGTTAATTATTGCAGATCCTGCCACAACAATCATGTCTTATTAACATTCTGTTACAGGCAGGTTTAAGGCAAAAAGTGGATTAGATCATAAAGAATAAAATGAAGTGGTGTATTATGTTTTAAGGAATTAATTAAAAGGAATTTAACCATGCTCAGAATATTCATCGTAATTATATTTATTTTCAATTTATCAGGCTGTGGATATAACGATATTCAAACCTATGATGAGCAGGTTAACGCTTCCTGGTCTGAGGTATTAAATCAATATCAACGTCGCGCCGATCTTATTCCTAATCTTGTCGCCAGTATTAAAGGTTATTCCAGCCATGAACAAGAGGTACTGGAAGCCGTAACATTGGCACGTAGTCAGGCTAATCGCGCCAGTAGCGATCTTCAGCAAACTCCGGGAGATGAACAAAAATTACAAACCTGGCAACAAGCTCAGGCGCAGGTGTCTCGCACTCTCGGTCAGTTAACGATAATTAGTGAACGTTACCCTGAGCTAAAGGCCCAGGAACTCTATCAAAATTTGATGGTACAGCTCGAAGGAAGTGAAAATCGAATTGCCGTTGCGCGAGGAAGATATATTAAAGCCATCGAACAATATAATGTCACTATCCGCAAATTCCCCGCAGTGTTAACCGCAAAGGTCATGGATTACACACCAAAGAAAAATTATTTGCCGGATGATGTCGCCGCTGTGAGTAAAACCCCAACAATAGATTTTAGCCAGAATGCTAATGCTCATTAAGCGAGGAAGTCCTGTGCGAAATTTTATCTTCCTTATGGCTTTCTTTTGTTCATCTGTGTTTGCCATACAAATTCCAGTACCTGAATCACCCAGGTATGTGAATGACTTAACTGGCAAATTGACGAACGATGAAGTAAATACTTTGACCAATCAGATTAAAGAGCTGACGCAAAAAAGCCACGCACAACTGGTCGTGTTAGTGGTTGAAACAACGGGCGATGAAACCATCGAGCAGTACGCTACGCGGGTATTCGATAGCTGGAAACCAGGTGATAAAGACCGCGATGATGGCGTTCTACTGTTAGTCGCCTGGCAGGATCAGGCCGTGCGTATTGAAATCGGTTACGGACTGGAAGGCGTTATTACGGATGCGCAGTCCGGGAAAATTATTCGCAACAGTATTATTCCGGCATTTAAAAATGGCGACCTGGCTGGCGGCTTGCAAAAGGGAATAAGCGATATTGATAATCGTCTGACGGGGAATAATTTAGCAACGATAACACCGACCGATCACCCTTTGCCCTTTAGCGGTTGGTGGGCTTTGTTAGTCTGGGCAATAGTACTGACCTTTATTTCCGCCAGAGGATATTTCAAAACGCTGGGACTAATTTGCTTCACAGCTATTGTACTGGCCTTTGTTTTACCTATAGCAGGTTTCAGCGGAAGCTGGGGAGTACTCGCAACATTACTCTGCTTCGCCACACCGTTCCTGGCTGTCGCCATCGCTTTTACCCCCTTCGGCAAAAAGGTTCGGGATTCGATGCGCAGTGCCAACCGACCGTCACATTACGAAAGAAGTAACTCGGCCTCCTGGCGTTCTTCATCATCGTCGTCATCTTCCTCTTCATCCTCTTTTGACAATGATAATTTCAGCGGCGGCGGCGGTTCATCTGGCGGCGGTGGCGCCTCCGGGCGCTGGTAACAAAAGGAATTGAAATGCGTATTTTTCTCTTACTTCTGATGCTATGTGGTTTCCAGGCATTCGCTGAACAATTGCCTTCAGTAACTGACTTAACCGGGACATTAACGACAGAAGAACAAACTGCTTTAACTCAACAATTACAGACTCTCGAGCAGCAAAACCACTTTCAGGTTGCCGTGTTGGTAACGCCGACCACTGGGGGTAAAGACATTAAACTTGCAGCCTCGCAAAGCTACGGGTTATATCACTGGAAACCTGTTGGAGAGAAGCGGTACGGCGAAGGTATCTTAATTCTCGTCGTTTGGCCGGAAGGGCTGGCGTCAATGAAGATTGGGCATGGACTGGAAGAGATGCTGCCACCGGAACAAGCTGCGCAAATTGTTCATTACCATATGCAACCGGAATTCAAAAAAAATAATCTCTTCTCCGGGTTAACGCAGGGAATTGAAGGCATCGCACAGTTTACCTATATAAAAGCGAATCTTAGCCCTTTGGATGCTTTAGCCAATCATCTGTTTGCTAATCCGCAACGCTCGCTGCCATGTCTTGCCTGGACACTGCTGATGATCGTTGCCATCGTTGTCCTCTGGCGATTTACCACCCATCCAGGGCCTGGCATATGGATGATATCGATGATTACCCCTATGGTCTGGTTTTTCTGCTTTCAGAACGATGTCATCATTCGACGGGTATCGGTCGTTTGTTTTAGTTTATTTTTCGCAGCAATCTGCTGGCAGCGTCTCGCGGTAGTTTTTAATATATGCCGCGCATTTCCTATGATACTGGCCCCCCAAAATAAAAACGCTAAAGTGAAAAAACAAAAGAAGGCTCCGCAGGTTCGTGAATCAGGACGAAATTCATTGTTTGTCGTGCTGCTGATAATTGTTGTGGGATGGTGCCTGGTATTTGCCAGTAATAAAGATATTGCGTTCATCTCAACAATTATTGGGCTAATTGATCATTTTATCGGCCCAATAACCATTGCTGGCATCGTTCTGCTGATCATTGTGGCCAAATTTACTGGCAATCTTAAACTGGGATCAGGGCATAAAAGCAACAAGAAAACGGGGAATCGTAATGCTCATTCTCGTTCTTCGTCGAAAAACTCTTTCCGCGGTGGCGGCGGTTCTTCTGGCGGTGGCGGTTCATCCGACCGTTGGTGATCGTTATGCGTATAATCCTTTTTCTACTCACTTTATGGTGCCTTCCTGTGCTTGCCCAGCAAATTGCTGTGCCGGAGCTGCGCCAACAGGTGACCGATATTACTGGTACCTTAAGCACGTCTGAACAACAATCACTGACACAACAGCTGCAGGATATTACACAAAAAACACGGGCACAGGTCGCCGTATTAATAGTGCCATCCACCGGAGACGATACCATTGAACAATATGCAACACGCGTTTTTGATAGCTGGAAACTGGGAGATAAGCAGCGAAACGATGGCATTTTACTTCTGGTTGCCTGGGAAGATCATGCCGTTCGTATAGAAGTCGGCTATGGGCTGGAAGGGGTGGTTACCGACCTGCAAGCGGCAAAGATTATCCGTGATATATTAATCCCTGCTTTCAAAAGTGATGACCTGATGGGGGGGTTAACACTGGCAAGCGAAAATATCGGCGCACTTCTGATGAATGGTGAATTACCGGAAGGCAGGGGGAATTATTACAGTATCAATCCCCCTATCCCATTTTCGCTTGCTGTAATTATATTGCTGGCAGTGCTTTCATATTTTATTGTTTTTACCGATCCGTCGAATCTACCCTGGATAACTCTCACTGCCGCAATTTACGGGATGGTATTCCTCTATGTTGCCGAGCCAGGACCATGGACGAATTTAATCGTTGCCTGCGGTATGTTAACGCCTTTTGCGATCGTACCACTGGTTATCTTTTGGCTTATCGTTAATAAAAAGCTACGAGCCAAATACAAGACGCTCGGTAAAGAAAGAGCTTCAAGAAAAGGTTCTTCTTCATCCTCTTCCGGTGGCGGCTCAAGTGGCGGCGGATTTAGCGGAGGTGGCGGTTCTTCTGGCGGTGGCGGCGCGTCTGGCCGCTGGTAACTCAGCCATAAAAAATGCCAGCCCGAAGGCTGGCATTTTTAAATCAGATAAAGTCAGACTTATGCCTGGCCTTTGATCTCTTTACGACCGTTGTACGGTGCTTTTTCGCCCAGAGCTTCTTCGATACGAATCAGCTGGTTGTATTTAGCAACACGGTCAGAACGGCTCATAGAACCCGTTTTGATCTGGCCTGCAGCAGTACCAACAGCCAGGTCAGCGATGGTAGCGTCTTCAGTTTCGCCAGAACGGTGAGAGATTACTGCAGTGTAGCCAGCGTCTTTCGCCATCTTAATAGCAGCCAGAGTTTCGGTCAGAGAACCGATCTGGTTGAATTTGATCAGGATGGAGTTAGCGATGCCTTTTTCGATACCTTCTTTCAGGATCTTGGTGTTGGTTACGAACAGGTCGTCACCAACCAGCTGGATTTTGTCGCCCAGAACTTTGGTCTGGTATGCGAAACCGTCCCAGTCAGATTCGTCCAGACCGTCTTCGATAGAAACGATCGGATACTGTTTGGTCAGTTCTTCCAGGAAGTGAGTGAATTCTTCAGAGGTGAACGCTTTGTTGCCTTCGCCAGCCAGAACGTATTTACCGTCTTTGTAGAATTCAGAAGCTGCGCAGTCCATCGCCAGAGTGATGTCTTTGCCCAGTTCATAACCAGCAGCTTTAACAGCTTCAGCGATAACAGCCAGAGCTTCAGCGTTGGAACCCAGGTTCGGCGCGTAGCCACCTTCGTCACCAACAGCAGTGTTCATGCCTTTCGCTTTCAGAACTTTTGCAAGGTGATGGAAAACTTCAGAACCCATGCGGATGGCTTCTTTCACAGTTTTCGCGCCAACCGGCTGAATCATGAATTCCTGGATATCAACGTTGTTGTCAGCGTGCTCACCACCGTTGATGATGTTCATCATCGGAACCGGCATGGAGTATTTGCCCGGAGTACCGTTCAGTTCAGCGATGTGCTCGTACAGCGGCATGCCTTTAGCGGCAGCAGCAGCTTTGGCGTTAGCCAGAGATACAGCCAGGATTGCGTTCGCGCCGAATTTGGATTTGTTTTCGGTGCCGTCCAGGTCGATCATGATCTTGTCAATGCCAGCCTGATCTTTGGCATCTTTGCCAATCAGCGCCTGAGCGATCGGGCCGTTAACTGCAGCAACAGCTTTAGTTACGCCTTTGCCCAGGAAACGGGATTTGTCGCCATCGCGCAGTTCCAGAGCTTCACGGGAACCAGTAGAAGCACCTGACGGAGCAGCTGCCATACCGACGAAACCACCCTCCAGATGTACTTCGGCTTCAACAGTCGGGTTACCACGGGAGTCGATGATTTCACGACCGATGATTTTTACGATTTTGGACATTAGGTTTTCCTCAAGTCACTAGTTAAACTGAAACTCCAGACAAACAACGCGTACCCTGGGTACGCGTTGCCGTTCTAACTTTTTTACTTACTTCGCCTGACGTTTCTGGAACTCACTGGCGGCTTTCACAAAGCCTGCAAACAGCGGGTGGCCATCACGTGGAGTAGAAGTAAACTCCGGATGGAACTGACAAGCCACGAACCACGGATGATTCGGAACTTCGATGATCTCGACCAACTGATCATCCCCGGAACGGCCCGCAACGCGCAGACCTGCATCTTCAATCTGTTTCAACAGCATGTTGTTGACTTCGTAACGGTGACGATGACGCTCAACAATTGTCGGCGCATTGTACAGCTGGCGAACCAGGCTATCGTCAACCAACTGGCACTGCTGTGCGCCGAGACGCATGGTACCGCCGAGATCGCTCTTCTCACTACGAACTTCAACGTTGCCGTTTTCATCGCGCCACTCGGTAATCAGCGCCACAACCGGGTACTTACAGTCTGGCACAAATTCCGTAGAGTTGGCGTTCTCCATGTTGGCAACATGGCGAGCGTAATCAATTAACGCCACCTGCATACCCAGGCAAATGCCCAGATAAGGAATATTGTTCTCACGCGCAAAACGCGCGGTCGTAATCATGCCTTCTACGCCACGATAGCCGAAACCGCCAGGTACGAGGATTGCGTCCAGACCTTTAAGGATTTCAACGCCGCGCGTTTCAACATCTTGTGAATCGATCAGTTTGATGTTGACGCTGACACGATTCTTCAGCCCACCGTGTTTCAGTGCTTCGATCACGGATTTGTAGGCGTCCGGCAGTTCAATGTACTTGCCGACCATACCAATGGTGACTTCACTTACCGGATTCGCTTCTTCGAAGATAACCTGTTCCCATTCGGACAGATTCGCTTCCGGGCAGTTTAAGCTGAATCGTTTACAAATATAATCGTCCAGCCCCTGCGATTTCAACAGGCCCGGAATTTTATAGATGGAATCGACGTCTTTCAGAGAAATAACCGCTTTTTCCGGAACATTACAGAACAATGCAATCTTCGCACGTTCGTTCGCCGGAACAGCGCGATCTGAACGACAAATCAGGATGTCAGGCTGGATACCGATGGAGAGCAGTTCTTTTACAGAGTGCTGAGTCGGTTTGGTTTTGACTTCACCAGACGCTGCCATGTACGGCACCAGCGTCAGGTGCATAAACAGGGTGTGCTCACGGCCAATTTCAACAGCCATCTGGCGAATCGCTTCAAGGAACGGCAGGGATTCGATATCACCTACAGTACCGCCGATTTCTACCAGTACCACGTCATGACCTTCGCCGCCTTCCAGCACGCGCTCTTTGATAGCGTTAGTGATGTGCGGAATAACCTGTACGGTTGCGCCGAGGTAGTCGCCGCGGCGTTCTTTGCGCAGAACGTCAGAGTAGATACGACCCGTGGTGAAGTTGTTGCGGCGGCTCATTTTGGTACGAATGAAACGCTCGTAGTGCCCCAGGTCCAGGTCGGTTTCAGCGCCGTCTTCAGTAACGAACACTTCCCCGTGTTGGATTGGGCTCATAGTACCTGGATCGACGTTGATGTACGGATCCAGTTTCATGATGGTCACATTGAGGCCACGGGCTTCAAGAATGGCTGCGAGGGAGGCTGCGGCAATGCCTTTACCCAGAGAGGATACGACCCCGCCGGTCACAAAAATATAGTTCGTTGTCATGCTGAACCTGAGAAGTTAGGTTGAAAAGACGATGGAATAACCAGGACGGGAAAGCAGTATACCCGAACATGACCTGTGCCACAAACTTTCATTATCCCTCCTCTTCGCCAGCGCACCATTGAAATCAGGAGTGAGAAAATAGCCCCTTTGGGGTAAATGTTTTTGACGCAAATCAAGCGCTTGTCATTTAAAAAATGACACAAATCGCGCTTGACCGCGTAATTCCCTTAGAGATCAATTTCCTGCCGTTTTACCTGTTGCCAGACTTCTTCCATTGTTTCGAGGTCAACACCTGTCATTTCCAGTCCACGCGCGGCAACAATACGCTCCACTTCGCGAAAACGACGCTCGAATTTTTCGTTCGCTTTTTGCAATGCGATTTCCGCTTTTGTCCCTAAATGACGAGCCAGATTGACCGTGGCAAACAGCAGGTCACCCATTTCCTCCTCCAGTTTAGCCTGGTCGACAACAGCCTGCCGCGCCTCGTACATCACCTCGTCGATCTCTTCGTAGACTTTATCGACTACCGGACCAAGCGTCGTCCAATCGAAGCCAACGTTGGCGCAACGTTTCTGGATTTTTTGCGCACGCATTAAAGCCGGTAAACTACGAGGAATATCGTCCAGCGCCGAATGCTGCGCTTTCTGCGCGCGCTCTTCGGTTTTGATTTGCTCCCAACGGGCAAGCACTTCACTACTGTTTTCGGCAGAACTGTCAGCAAAAACATGCGGATGGCGACGCTCTAATTTATCGCTAATCGCAGCGCAAATATCATTAAAGTCAAAGCGCCCTTCTTCCTGGGCCATTTGTGCGTAAAACACCACCTGGAACAGCAGATCGCCGAGTTCACCGCGCAGATCGTCAAAATCTTCACGGGCAATGGCGTCCAGCACCTCGTAGGTTTCTTCAAGGGTGTAAGGTGCAATGGTGGCAAATGTCTGCTCTTTATCCCACGGGCAGCCGTTTTCCGGGTCGCGCAGGCGCTGCATAATAGTGAGCAAACGGTCGATTTGATTCATTGAATTGTCCTGAAAATTGCGGGTCTGTCTGGTGGAAACCTGTGACCAGAATAGAAGTGAGTTAGTAACACTACCCAATCAGTACGTTAATTTTGGCTTTAATGAGTTGTAATTCCTCTGGGGCAACCGTTCCTTTCTTCGTTGCTCCTCTTGCCCGCCAGGCGATACTTTTTACCTGATCAGCTAACGCTACACCATCACGTTCCTGACCGGATAAAACAACTTCGAACGGATATCCTTTTGATTGCGTTGTACAAGGAACACACAGACACATACCTGTTTTGTTGTTGTACATGAACGGACTCAGGACAACAGCCGGACGATGTCCGGCTTGCTCGCTACCTTTTGTCGGGTCAAAATCAACCCAAATCAGATCGCCCGTATCGGGTACGTATCGGCTTACCATTACCAGACTTCCTTATCTTTCGGCTCCCCCCAGTCGATATTCTCGTGGAGGTTTTCCGGCGTAATGTCGTTGACCAGTTCAGCAAGCGTAAATACGGGCTCTTTACGCACTGGCTCAATAATTAATTTGCCATCCACCAGGTCAATCTTCACTTCATCATCAATATTCAGATTGAGCGCCTGCATTAACGTAGCCGGGATCCGCACCGCCGGTGAATTTCCCCAACGCTTTACGCTACTGTGGATCATAACCCTTTCCTCAAACCGCTATCATATGTAGATACAGTATATATCAATCCACATTGTAGATACGAGCTAATTTCGGCCTAACTCCCGTGCAACCGACGCGCGTCGATAACATCCGGCACCTGATTGAGTTTACCCAGCACACGCCCCAACACCTGCAGGTTGTAAATCTCAATAGTCATGTCGATGGTTGCCAGTTGCTGTTTGGTGTCGCTACGGCTGGCAACGCCAAGCACGTTCACTTTCTCGTTGGCGAGAATGGTCGTGATATCACGTAACAACCCACTACGATCATTAGCCACCACGCGGACCACCAGCGAATATCCGGCGGAGTAGCTCTCACCCCATACCGCGTCAACAATGCGTTCTGGCGCATGGGAGCGCAGTTCCGCCAGTTGTTCGCAATCGGCGCGGTGTACTGAAATACCGCGTCCCTGAGTAATGAAACCAACTATTTCATCACCAGGAATAGGCTGACAGCAGCGCGCGATGTGGTGCATCAGGTTGCCGACACCTTCAACCACCACCCGACCGTTATCTTTACTGCGGTTTTGCGGCGTATAGCTTTTTTGCTGAAGTTGCTTCAGCGCGGCGGCATCCTGCTCTTCGGCACTCGGCTTATTAAATTGCGATTGCAGGAAGTTCACCATCTGATTGAGACGGATATCCCCGCCACCAATCGCTGCTAACAACTCGTCGACATCATTGAAGTTGTAACGCGGCAGCAGATGTTTTTCTGCTTCTTTCAGGCTGATCCCCAGATGTTCCAGCTCGTCGTCAAGGATTTGCCGCCCTGCCAGAATATTTTTGTCACGATCCTGTTTACGGAACCAGGCGTGAATTTTCGAACGCCCACGGCTGGTTGTGACGTAACCGAGGTTTGGGTTTAACCAGTCACGGCTGGGGTTCGGCTGTTTCTGGGTGATAATTTCAATCTGGTCGCCCATCTGCAACTGGTAGGTGAACGGCACAATGCGCCCGCCTATTTTTGCCCCGATGCAGCGGTGTCCGACATCACTGTGGATGTGGTAAGCGAAGTCCAGCGGCGTTGATCCCGCAGGCAAATCAACGACATCACCTTTCGGCGTAAAGACATACACCCGGTCGTCAAAGACCTGGCTGCGTACTTCGTCGAGCATTTCGCCGGAATCAGCCATCTCTTCCTGCCACGCAATCAGTTTACGCAGCCAGGCAATTCGGTCTTCATGTCCCGAACGTGCGCCGCCAGCAGCCGCGCCCTCTTTATATTTCCAGTGCGCAGCAACACCCAACTCTGCATCTTCATGCATCTGTTTGGTGCGGATTTGGATCTCAACGGTTTTGCCACCCGGCCCCAGAACCACGGTATGAATAGACTGATAACCGTTTGGTTTCGGGTTAGCAACGTAATCATCAAACTCATCCGGCAGGTGGCGATAGTGAGTGTGCACTATCCCCAGTGCGGCATAACAATCCTGTAAACGCTCGGCGACAATACGTACCGCACGCACATCAAACAGCTCATCGAAGGCGAGGTTCTTTTTCTGCATTTTGCGCCAGATACTGTAGATGTGTTTCGGACGGCCATACACTTCAGCTTTAACGCCTTCAGCTTTCATCTCAGCGCGCAGATGGCCGACAAACTCTTCGATATAGTGTTCGCGATCGAGACGGCGTTCATGCAGCAGTTTTGCGATGCGTTTGTATTCGGTCGGGTGGAGATAACGGAAGCAGTAATCTTCCAGCTCCCATTTCAGTTGCCCAATCCCAAGACGGTTCGCCAACGGCGCGTAGATATTGGTGCACTCTTTTGCCGCCAGTACGCGCTCATCTTCCGGCGCGTCTTTTACTTCGCGCAGATGAGCAATACGCTCTGCCAGTTTGATGACCACGCAGCGGAAATCATCGACCATCGCCAATAACATCCGGCGAACGTTATCGACCTGTTCGGAGGAAACAGAATCAGTATGCGTCGCTTTCAGCTGGCGGATCGCCGCCATATCACGCACGCCGTGAATAAGGTTAACGACCGACTTACCGACGCTCTCACGCAGCACATCTTCGCTAACTACGTTGGCATCCGCCAGAGGGAACAGCAGCGCCGCCCGCAGCGTGTCAATGTCCATACTTAATGTCGAGAGGATCTCCACCATCTCAACACCACGCCACAATAACAGACTGGCATCCGGATGCCCCTGCGTCTGTTGCAGACAATACGCCCAGGTTTCGGCTAAGCACTCACACGACTTCTGGCTGGTAATACCCAGACTTGCGATCCATTTTTCCGGATCAAATTCACCAGCCTTATTGATATGTGCACTTCTTACCGCAACCATCGTCCTCTCCTTTAGGGACCAGACCTGCCGAAATCGGCAAATCGTAACTATTTAACGCGCGAGAAAAGTACCATCGATTCCAGATGTCCCGTGTGTGGGAACATATCCAGCATCGCCAGTCGCGCAATGGTATATCCTGCTTTTAATAACGCTTCGCTATCCCGAGCCAGCGTTGCAGGATTACAGGATACATAAACTATACGAATAGGTTCCAGTTTTATAATTTGCTGCATAACACCTGCGGCACCTGCTCGCGCCGGGTCCAGCAACACTTTATCGAAGCCGTTTTTCGCCCACGGCTGCTTTGTGACATCTTCTTCAAGATTTTCGTGATAAAACGTCACATTGTGTAAGCCATTAAGACGCGCATTCTGCTGGCCTTTTTCAACCAGCGCCGGAACGCCTTCTACACCCACCACACTGGCAGCTTGTGTCGCCAATGGCAGTGTAAAGTTGCCCATACCGCAGAACAGATCCAGTACGCGATCTTCAGGTTGTACATCCAGCCATTCCAACGCACGCGCTACCATTTTTTGGTTCACACCCGCATTGACCTGAATAAAATCGCGCGGGCTAAAAGTTAAGCGCAACCCGTTTGAGTCATACCAGGGCATCTCACCAGAGACGGTTTCGAGTATCTCACTATCGGGGGCGAGATACAGATCCAGGCCTTCAGAATGCGAAAAGCGTTCCAGTTTTTCGCGATCTGCCGAACTTAGCGGTGCGGTATGGCGCAAAATCATCAGCGTGCCGCTGGTTGCCTGTACCAGTTCAACATGACCAAGATGGCGCATAGCTTGTAAGCTGCCCAGGCATGCCCTGACTTTGGGCAGCAATGCTTCAAGTTGGGGCACTAAAATGGGGCATTGTTTAACGTCGACAATGTCACTGGAACCCGCTTTGCGAAACCCCATCTGAAGTTGCTGTGTTTTCGGTAAGTAGTTCAAACTTAAACGCGCGCGACGGCGATAGCCCCAGGGAACATCGGCGATCACTTCAGAGACTTCGTGTTTCATTAATCGGGCGAGTGCCGCACTTTTGCTTCGCTGCTGTAAATCCTCGCTGGCGTGTTGTTGCTGACAGCCACCGCATACGCCAAAATGAGGGCAGCGTGGCGTTTCGCGTTCCGGGCTATCGCTTAACCGGCGCACGACTTTAGCGCGGGCGTACTGTTTTTTATCTTCAGTAACAGTAACTTCCGCGTTTTCCTGTGGCAATAATCCAGGAATAAATAACGCTTTGCCGTTATGTCGTGCCACGCCCTGACCAAAAGAGTCGAGGTCGTTGACTGAAACAGTTATGATCTGACGCGTCGTCGTGCGTCGTTTTGCAGAGTAGAATTGCGCCATTGGCGAGACTTTCTCAATTTAACAGTGTGACCTTAATTGTCCCATAACGGAACTCCATGACCAACTACAGCCTGCGCGCACGCATGATGATTCTGATCCTGGCACCGACCGTCCTTATTGGTTTATTGCTGAGTATCTTTTTCGTCGTGCATCGCTATAACGACTTGCAGCGTCAACTGGAAGATGCCGGTGCCAGCATTATTGAGCCGCTTGCAGTTTCTACTGAATATGGCATGAGTCTGCAAAATCGCGAATCTATCGGTCAGTTAATAAGCGTACTGCATCGTCGCCATTCCGATATTGTTCGCGCGATTTCGGTTTATGATGAAAATAACCGACTCTTTGTCACCTCCAATTTTCATCTTGATCCCTCATCAATGCAGCTCGGCAGCAACGTGCCGTTTCCTCGCCAGCTCACTGTCACTCGTGACGGCGATATTATGATCCTCCGCACGCCGATTATTTCTGAGAGTTACTCCCCCGACGAATCGCCCAGTAGCGATGCCAAAAATAGTCAAAATATGTTGGGATATATTGCGCTTGAGCTGGATCTTAAATCGGTTCGCTTGCAGCAATATAAAGAGATCTTTATTTCCAGCGTGATGATGCTGTTTTGTATCGGTATTGCGCTTATTTTTGGCTGGCGCTTAATGCGCGATGTAACCGGTCCGATTCGCAACATGGTGAATACCGTCGACCGCATCCGTCGCGGGCAACTCGACAGCCGGGTGGAAGGATTTATGCTCGGCGAGCTGGATATGCTGAAAAACGGTATCAACTCGATGGCAATGTCGCTGGCAGCTTATCACGAAGAGATGCAGCACAATATCGACCAGGCGACGTCCGATCTACGTGAAACGCTGGAGCAGATGGAAATTCAGAACGTTGAGTTGGATCTGGCGAAAAAGCGCGCCCAGGAAGCGGCGCGTATTAAATCCGAGTTTCTGGCAAATATGTCACACGAGCTGCGTACACCACTGAATGGTGTTATTGGCTTTACCCGCCTGACGCTGAAAACAGAATTAACGCCAACGCAGCGCGATCACCTGAATACGATTGAACGTTCGGCAAATAATTTGCTGGCAATTATTAATGATGTTCTCGACTTCTCGAAACTGGAAGCAGGTAAGCTGATTCTGGAAAGTATTCCATTCCCACTACGCAGCACGCTGGATGAAGTCGTTACCCTGCTGGCACATTCTTCTCACGATAAAGGGCTGGAACTGACGCTCAATATTAAGAGCGACGTGCCCGATAACGTAATTGGCGACCCACTGCGATTACAGCAAATCATCACTAACCTGGTAGGGAATGCAATTAAATTCACCGAGAATGGCAACATTGATATTCTGGTAGAAAAACGTGCGCTGAGTAATACCAAAGTGCAGATTGAAGTGCAGATTCGGGATACCGGCATTGGTATTCCTGAACGCGATCAATCGCGCTTATTCCAGGCCTTCCGACAGGCTGATGCCAGTATTTCCCGCCGTCATGGTGGCACCGGGCTGGGGCTGGTGATTACACAAAAACTGGTTAATGAAATGGGCGGCGATATTTCGTTCCATAGCCAGCCGAATCGCGGTTCAACTTTCTGGTTCCACATTAATCTCGATCTGAATCCGAACATTATTATCGAAGGGCCATCCACCCAGTGCCTCGCCGGCAAGCGCCTGGCCTATGTCGAACCAAACTCCGCAGCAGCGCAATGCACGCTGGATATTTTAAGTGAAACGCCGCTGGAAGTGGTTTATAGCCCAACGTTCTCCGCGCTGCCTCCCGCGCATTACGACATGATGTTATTAGGCATTGCGGTGACCTTCCGCGAGCCGCTAACAATGCAACATGAGCGATTAGCGAAAGCGGTATCGATGACCGATTTTCTGATGCTGGCACTTCCTTGCCATGCACAAGTTAATGCTGAAAAACTTAAGCAAGATGGTATCGGCGCGTGTCTGCTGAAACCATTAACACCTACGCGCCTGTTCCCTGCCCTGACGGAATTTTGTCATCACAAACAAAACACGCTTTTGCCTGTAACCGATGAAAGTAAGCTGGCAATGACAGTCATGGCGGTTGATGACAACCCCGCTAACCTGAAACTTATCGGCGCATTGCTGGAAGATATGGTGCAACATGTGGAACTTTGCGATAGCGGGCATCAGGCGGTTGAACGGGCGAAACAGATGCCGTTCGATTTGATCTTAATGGATATTCAAATGCCGGACATGGACGGTATTCGGGCCTGCGAACTCATCCACCAGCTCCCCCATCAGCAACAAACGCCGGTTATCGCGGTAACGGCGCATGCAATGGCCGGGCAAAAAGAGAAGCTGCTTGGCGCAGGGATGAGCGATTATCTGGCGAAACCGATTGAAGAAGAACGATTGCATAATTTGCTGTTGCGCTACAAGCCTGGCAGCGGTATTTCCTCTCGCGTCGTGACCCCCGAAGTCAATGAAATTGTGGTGAACCCGAATGCGACCCTCGACTGGCAACTGGCACTACGCCAGGCAGCAGGAAAAACCGATTTAGCGCGCGATATGCTGCAAATGTTACTCGATTTCCTGCCTGAAGTTCGCAACAAAGTTGAGGAACAGCTGGTTGGAGAAAACCCGGAAGGCCTGGTTGATTTGATTCATAAACTGCATGGCAGTTGCGGCTATAGCGGTGTGCCGCGTATGAAGAATCTCTGCCAACTGATTGAACAACAGCTACGCAGCGGTACTAAAGAAGAAGATTTGGAGCCAGAGCTTCTGGAACTGCTGGACGAGATGGATAATGTAGCGCGCGAAGCCAGCAAAATTCTCGGGTAATAAATATGTTATCCAGTAAAAACCGGCTCCAGACAGAGCCGGTTTTGGTTTTCTGTCTTAACGCACCATGCACGGACGCTTGTTATCAAACGTCCAGCCAGGAATCAGGTACTGCATTCCCATCGCATCGTCACGCGCACCAAGCCCATGTTTCTGATACAGCTCGTGCGCTTTCATCACCTGATCCATATCGATTTCTACACCCAGCCCCGGTTTTTCCGGCACCTGTACCAGCCCGCCTTTGATCTCAAACGGTTCTTTGGTCAAGCGCTGATTGCCTTCCTGCCAGATCCAGTGTGTATCAATCGCGGTGATTTTACCCGGTGCAGCAGCGGCTACATGGGTAAACATCGCCAGGGAAATATCGAAGTGGTTGTTAGAGTGTGAACCCCAGGTAAGGCCAAATTCATGGCACATTTGCGCCACACGTACCGAACCTTGCATCGTCCAGAAATGCGGATCCGCCAGCGGGATATCAACGGATTGTAACGAGAGCGTATGGCCCATCTGCCGCCAGTCGGTGGCGATCATATTGGTTGCGGTCGGCAGGCCAGTCGCGCGACGGAACTCTGCCATCACTTCACGCCCGGAGAAACCTTGCTCCGCACCACACGGATCTTCTGCATAAGCCAGCGAACCTTTCAGGTATTTACCGATTTTAATCGCTTCGTTCAGCGACCAGGCACCGTTAGGATCGAGGGTAATACGCGCCTGCGGGAAGCGTTGCGCCAGTGCCACAATAGATTCGGCTTCTTCTTCTCCGGCCAGTACACCGCCCTTCAGTTTGAAATCGTTGAAGCCATATTTTTCATATGCCGCTTCCGCCAGGCGCACCACCGCATCCGGCGTCATCGCTTCTTCGTGACGCAGGCGATACCAGTCGCATGAGTCATCCGGCTGGCTTTGATACGGCAGCGGTGTGGCTTTGCGATTACCGACGAAGAACAGATAACCGAGCATTTCGACTTCGCTACGCTGTTGACCATCGCCCAGCAGCGATGCCACGTTAACCCCCAGATGCTGCCCCAGCAGATCCAGCATTGCCGCTTCTATCCCGGTAACCACATGAATAGTGGTCCGCAAATCAAATGTCTGCAAACCGCGCCCGCCGGCATCACGATCGGCAAAAGTATTACGCACCAGCGTCAGAACGTTTTTGTATTCACCCAGCGTTTTACCCATCACCAGCGGAATCGCATCTTCCAGCGTTTTACGGATTTTCTCGCCGCCGGGAATTTCCCCTACGCCAGTGTGACCAGAATTATCTTTGATAATCACAATATTACGCGTGAAGAACGGTGCGTGTGCACCACTCAGATTCATCAGCATACTGTCATGGCCCGCCACCGGGATGACCTGCATTTCAGTAACAACAGGCGTCGTAAATTGAGAACTCATCTTTATGTCCTTTTTCAAAATCAATGACGGCCGAAAACGGGACGTTTACGGTCAACGGTCCAGCCGGGGATCAGGTACTGCATCGGGCCCGCGTCGTTACGCGCACCGCCAGGCAGACGTTTATAGGCCTCATGCGCCTTTTGTACCTGCTCCCAGTCCAGTTCCACGCCCAGACCGGGCGCATCAGGAACGGCAATTTTTCCGTTTTTAATCTCCAGCGGATTTTTGGTCAGGCGACAATCTCCCTCCTGCCAAATCCAGTGGGTATCGATAGCGGTAGGATTACCCGGTGCCGCCGCACCCACATGGGTAAACATCGCCAGAGAGATATCAAAGTGGTTATTGGAATGGCAGCCCCAGGTCAGCCCCCAGTCGTCGCAAAGTTGCGCCACGCGGACTGCACCGGAAAGCGTCCAGAAATGCGGATCGGCAAGTGGAATATCTACCGCATTGAGCATCACCGCATGGCCCATTTCGCGCCAGTTGGTGGCGATCATGTTAGTCGCGACGGGCAAGCCGGTCGCCCGTCGAAACTCCGCCATCACTTCACGTCCGGAGAAACCCTGCTCAGCGCCGCACGGGTCTTCGGCATAGGTGAGAACATCATTCAGCCCTTTGCACAGAGAAATGGCTTCATCAAGCAGCCATGCACCGTTGGGATCAACGGTAATTCGCGCATCCGGGAAGCGTTTCTTCAATGCACGAACAGTGTCGATTTCTTGCTCGCCAGGTAACACTCCGCCCTTAAGTTTGAAATCTTTAAAGCCATAGCGATCCTGTGAAGCTTCCGCCAGACGCACAACGGCTTCGCTGTTCATCGCTTTCTGATGCCGCAATTGATACCACTCATGGTTGCCCGGCGTATTTTCCAGATAAGGAAGATCGGTTTTGGTCCGATCACCGATATAAAACAGATAACCGAGGACGGTAATAGCATCGCGTTGCTTGCCTGGCCCTAACAGTTCGCAGACCGGAACATTCAGCGCCTTACCTAGCAGGTCAAGCAAGGCGGCTTCCAGCGCCGCCACGGCATTAACGCGCAATTCAAAAGTCCAGGCACCTTTGCCGAAGGTATCAAAATCGGCTGCCTGATTACCTTTATGCACCTGCTGAACCACTTTATTCAGTCGTGCGATCTCCTGGCCCAGCACCATCGGAATAGCATCGACCAGTGTCTGATAAATCACCTCTCCGCCGGGCGCTTCACCAATACCGGTATGCCCGGCGTTATCGGTGAGTACCACAATATTGCGGGTGAAATATGCGTTATGTGCACCACCAATATTAAGCAACATGCTGTCATGCCCGGCCACCGGAATGACTTTCATATCAGTAATAACAGGACTGGATTGTGTCGCCATCTTATTGCCCCGCAACAGGTTTCAACTCGATACGCTTGATATCGCCCACCAGCACCAGGTAGCTCAGTACCGCGATTAGGGCATGAACACCAACATAAATCAGCGCCCCATTAAAGGAGCCAGTCGTGCCAACGATATAACCAATTGCGATTGGCGTGACGATACCGGAAATGTTACCAAACATATTGAACAGGCCACCGGAAAGACCGCTGATCTCTTTTGGCGCGGTATCTGCCATTACTGCCCAACCCAGCGCCCCAATGCCCTTACCGAAGAAGGCCAGCGCCATAAAGCCGATGATCATCCACTCAACGTTGACGTAGTTACAGAACACCATCACCATTGATAGCAACATGCCCATCACGATCGGTGTTTTACGCGCAATGTTCAGCGAACCTGTGCGGCGCATCAGCCAGTCTGAAATAATCCCCCCCAACACGCCGCCGATAAAACCGCAAACCGCCGGTACGGAAGCCACAAAGCCCGCTTTCAGAATCGACATCCCGCGTGCCTGCACCAGATAAACCGGAAACCAGGTAATGAAGAAGTAAGTCAGGGCGTTGATACAGTACTGACCGATATAAACGCCGATCATCATCCGTGACCCGAGCAGCTGTTTGATCTGCCCCCACTTCACGCTGAACGACACTTTAACTTTGGTATTTTGCTGATCCATATTGATCAGCGCACCACCCGCGGCGATGTACTCCAGCTCTTTCTGATTTACGCCCGGATGTTGATTTGGCTCATGGATGACTTTCAACCAGATAAAACTGATGACAATGCCCAGACCGCCCATGAAGAAGAAGACATGTGACCAACCCACTTCATGAGTCAGCCAGCCCATAATCGGCGCGAAGATCACCGTTGCGAAGTATTGGGCGGAGTTAAAAATAGACACCGCCGTTCCCCTTTCCTGCGCCGGAAACCAGGCCGCTACAATGCGACTGTTACCGGGGAAAGATGGCGCTTCAGCAAGCCCGACCAGGAAGCGCAGCGTAAACAGGGCAACGATAATGCCGAATCCACTAAAGATATCGACGAAGCCTTGCAGCAAGGTAAACATCGACCAGATAAAGATCGACCAAAAGTAGACGCGCTTTGAACCAAAACGATCCAGCAACCAGCCACCAGGGATCTGCCCGATAACATAAGCCCATGAAAAGGCAGAGAACACATAGCCCATTCCCACGGGATCAAGGCCGATATCTTTGGCCATTTCCGAACCGGCAATAGAAAGCGTAGCGCGGTCGCCGTAGTTGAAGGATGTGACGATAAACAACATCACCACTATCCAGTAACGAGCATTCGTGCGTTTTTCCACACTGCTCGCAGCCTGACTTAAAGAACTCATTGTTGCACTCCTGAAAATTCGCGTTAGCCACGCTCACTCTGGACTGCGACATCGCCAGGAAATCAGAGGTGACGTAGGGTGTTTTTTGCCGTTTTTATAGGTCGTTCGCCGAATACGGCGCGTGTTTATATCTGGCAATAACAGTATAAAAAGCGCGCCATAGCGGCTCACCGTGCAACAACACAACATTAATGCGTTCAATGAGGCCCGATTTTGGCATTAGCCCTGGACGGTGGAATCAACGTCACGGAAATGAAAACAAGAACAAGAAAGGAAGGGTTAAAACGAAGAAATAAAGAAGAGTATGAAATGGATCGCTTGACTCCAGGCAAACGCCAGTAAAAATCCGCGCTATGAAGCAGTTTTTACTGGCATTTGCCTGAAAAGATTCGATTCAGCACCGCTAAAACGGCATTTACCGCTCGCTGAACGTATCAGGACAACAGCGTGCCCCACTGTTCGACCCACGGATTTG
This sequence comes from Escherichia sp. MOD1-EC5189, assembly GCF_002966045.1. Taxonomy (NCBI): domain Bacteria; kingdom Pseudomonadati; phylum Pseudomonadota; class Gammaproteobacteria; order Enterobacterales; family Enterobacteriaceae; genus Escherichia; species Escherichia sp. MOD1-EC5189. The sequence continues at coordinate 48,609 of NZ_PTRX01000015.1, forward strand.
ATTCCGTTTCCGGTTCCGGGTTATCACTGGCGTCAATCAGCAGCATTTCCCCTATCCGCTGCGCACTCTGTTCCTGCAACAAGGCATCGAACTGTTTGCCGCCGTTGCAGAAATTCACATAGCTACTGTCGCCGAGCGCAATTACGCCATAACGCAGATTAGGCTGGAAGCCCAGGCTATCTTTGATTCCCTGAAAAAGTGGCACAATGCTATCAGGAAGGTCGCCCTGCCCGGTCGTGGACGTAACCACCAGAACGAACTTATCCTGATAGGGCAGCCAGTCACTTAATTCAGGATCTTCAAATACCGTTGCTTTGTGGCCCTGCGCGGTCAGAATTGCTTCCGCTTCTTCCGCCACTAACAGTGAATTTCCGTACATGGTGCCCACAAAAATACCAATTTCCGCCATACCGTTTTCTCCCTGGATTAGGAACTTATCTCTCCATCCTGACCCGATGGCGCGCTGAACTCAACCCTTTCATTTTCAGGAAGCAGACCACGCCAGCCAAATTGTGATAACGCCTGCATCCAGGTGTCGTCCAGGCCCGCGTGAATAGTCAGCGGCTCGCCAGTAAATGGATGTGTCAATGACAACTGACTGGCATGCAGCATTAACCGCTGAAGGCCAAAATGTTCAGCACCGCTACGATTCTGACGTAAATCACCATGTTTGCTGTCGCCAATAATCGGATGGCGCAAGTGGGCAAGATGGCGACGGAGCTGATGCTTGCGTCCTGTTTTCGGCTCCAGTTCCACCAGACCGTAGCGCGTAGTCGGGTAACGTCCGGTCGCTACAGGCATTTCTACGGTCGCCAGACCGCGATAATGTGTCACCGCTGGCTGTGGACCTTTATCTTCGCGGGCGAATTTATCAGCGATTTTGTCCAGTTCTTCCACCAGCGGATAATCCAGCACAGCCTCTTCCATCAGCCAGCCGCGCACAATCGCATGGTAACGTTTCTGGATTTGGTGCTGTTCAAACTGTTGTGCCAGCAGCCGTCCGGCCTCGCTGGATAGTCCCATCAGCAATACGCCGGACGTCGGTCGATCCAGTCGATGCGCGGTAAATACATGCTGACCAATCTGGTCACGCACGGTTTGCATAACCACCACTTTCTCGTCGCGATCCAGCCAGCTGCGGTGAACCAGCCAGCCGGAGGGTTTATTTACCGCAACCAGCCATTCATCCTGGTAGATTATTTCCAGCATCAGCTCGCATCATCCGCAAAAAGAGCATCCAGTTTTTCCAGCTCAGCCAGAATAAGCGCGCGTTGCGGATGGTCCGTCGCCAGCGCCATTTCATAATAGGGTGCAACAGCAAAAGCGCCCGGTAATGGCTGGTTATTATCTAACAAATCGTGCATTCGCGGGATCAGCACCCACTGCAACCACTCCAGTGGTTCCATGGTGTCCATAAAGAACGGTTGGGTACTGTTAAATTGATGCGGCTGGGGTTCATCGTTTCGCCAGTGCTGATGTTCACGCAGTAATGCTTCAAGCGCCTGCAACTGGAGACGAACGCGGTCATGAGTGGTCATAAAGCAACCTCAATAAGAAAAACTGCCGCGAAGGATAGCAGGAATAAAAAAAGGGAGCACTGTATTCACAGTGCTCCCGGTTCGTTTCGCAGCATTCCAGCTACTTTTGTTGCTCCCTGCTCATCCTTGACAACTTTTCCTCTGGCCTTGCGGCCAATCGTTCATCCTGAACTATTGCTTCCTGCTCACACCACCCCGATGTGATACTTCATCCTGAAGTGTCCCTGGCCTTCCTGACCCACCGAATCATCCTGACCGGTTCTCATTCTCCATCCTGGAGGTGTCCTTTAACGCGTCCTGCGTCATCCTCTTCGCTTCATCCAGAAGCCTTTCCCTGAAACACCCTCCTGGTGTGTCCTTCAGAAGTGTCATCATCCTGATGTTCACTTCGTTGTCTGACTCCCTGTCGACGAAGATAGAATCGTCTTTTTCGCGAAGTCTTACAAGGCGCTTACAGACAATGCCTTAAGGAAAATTTCATATGAAAGTTAAGAATTAACAAGCAATATATTGATTTTAAATGAAAATAACGATTCTTATCTTTTTAAGTATTCGCTTATTTCCTGGCGATCTCCTACAGAGTCTGTAAGAGATCTCTCACAACAAGATGGGGTATTTGGATTACAGAAGAGGCTTAAGTTGATTAAGGAATTCCGCAAGATTTGAGGCTAAATGCGTCCGTTTGCGTGTTCCCAGCGTCTCTTTGCACACTTCACCGGAGAGATTACACACCGAGATGACCTCTAACTCTTCTTCCAGCGTCGCGATAAATAGCGTGGGCGGCAGTTTTAGCCTTTTCTGAGTCACCAGATGACCAATCAGATTTTCCTGCACCCGACGGAAGTCGTCTTCACTCCAGGTTTGCAGCAATGTCAGTTTGATATCGCCAAACTGCGCGTGCATATCCCCGGCAAACTGAGTCGTATAAAAGGTATGAATTGTGGGTTGTATCACAATATCAAAAGCGCGTTCAACCGCGTTTACATTTTGTTCCCCGGTAAACGGCTGGGGTTGCCAGTATACGGCATCTTCAGTAGTTGAAATAATGCACGGTGAAGGAACGCCGTACAGTTCCTCACTTAACGGCCAGCTTTTATGCTCTTCATGCCACGCATCGCAGTAGCGTGCAGTAAAATCTTTCAGGGCTTGTGCGGTCAAATCGTCCACTAATTTCTCTCTTCACTTAAACCAGATACACTTGTCGTTTAGTTTATCTGGTTTATGACGGTGAAACATGTCTTCTTATGCAAACCATCAGGCACTTGCGGGCCTGACTCTTGGAAAATCAACCGATTACCGGGATACCTATGACGCCAGCCTACTGCAAGGCGTTCCACGCAGCCTGAATCGCGACCCGCTGGGTCTGAAAGCGGATAACCTGCCTTTTCACGGTACGGATATCTGGACGCTGTATGAACTTTCCTGGCTGAATGCGAAAGGTTTGCCGCAGGTCGCTGTCGGTCATGTTGAACTTGATTACACCAGCGTAAATCTGATTGAGTCGAAGAGTTTTAAGCTTTATCTCAACAGTTTTAACCAGACGCGTTTTAATAACTGGGATGAGGTGCGCCAGACGCTGGAGCGCGACTTAAGCACTTGCGCCCAGGGTAAGGTTAGCGTGGCGTTATATCGTCTTGATGAACTGGAAGGCCAACCGATAGGTCATTTCAATGGCACCTGCATTGATGACCAGGATATCGCTATTGATAACTATGAATTCACTACTGACTATCTTGAGAATGCCGCCAGCGGTGAAAAAGTGGTGGAAGAGACGCTTGTCAGCCACCTGCTGAAATCAAACTGCCTGATCACCCATCAACCAGATTGGGGTTCGATCCAAATTCAGTATCGCGGACGCCAAATTGACAGGGAAAAACTGCTGCGTTACCTGGTCTCTTTCCGTCATCACAACGAGTTCCATGAACAGTGCGTGGAACGCATCTTTAATGACCTGTTACGCTTCTGCCAGCCAGAGAAATTGAGCGTTTACGCACGTTATACCCGTCGTGGCGGTCTGGACATTAACCCGTGGCGCAGTAACAGCGATTTTGTCCCATCGACCACAAGACTGGTTCGGCAATAAATTTTTTCTCAATTTTGCGTGCTGGATTCACGCAGAAGGTTGTGAAAGGTCATCAGGCAGGGCTATTGTAATCAAAGGGAATGACGATATTCGTCCCATAAGGAGTTTTTCTTGATTACACATATTAGCCCGCTTGGCTCCATGGATATGTTGTCGCAGCTGGAAGTGGATATGCTTAAACGCACCGCCAGCAGCGACCTCTATCAACTGTTTCGCAACTGTTCACTTGCCGTACTGAACTCCGGTAGTTTGACCGATAACAGCAAAGAATTGCTGTCTCGTTTTGAAAATTTCGATATTAACGTCCTGCGCCGTGAACGCGGCGTAAAGCTGGAACTGATTAATCCCCCGGAAGAAGCTTTTGTCGATGGGCGTATTATCCGCGCTTTGCAGGCCAACTTGTTCGCGGTTCTGCGTGACATTCTCTTCGTTTACGGGCAAATCCATAACACCGTTCGTTTTCCCAACCTGAATCTCGACAACTCCGTCCACATCACTAACCTGGTCTTTTCCATCTTGCGTAACGCTCGCGCACTGCATGTCGGTGAAGCGCCAAATATGGTGGTCTGCTGGGGCGGGCACTCAATTAACGAAAACGAGTATTTGTATGCCCGTCGCGTAGGGAACCAGCTGGGCCTTCGTGAGCTGAATATCTGCACCGGCTGTGGTCCGGGAGCGATGGAAGCGCCGATGAAAGGTGCAGCAGTGGGTCACGCTCAGCAGCGTTACAAAGACAGTCGTTTTATTGGCATGACTGAGCCGTCGATTATCGCCGCTGAACCGCCTAACCCGCTGGTCAACGAATTGATCATCATGCCGGATATCGAAAAACGTCTGGAAGCGTTTGTTCGTATCGCTCACGGCATCATTATCTTCCCTGGCGGTGTGGGTACGGCAGAAGAGTTGCTGTATTTGCTGGGAATTTTAATGAATCCGGCCAACAAAGATCAGGTTTTACCATTGATCCTCACCGGGCCAAAAGAGAGCGCCGACTATTTCCGCGTACTGGACGAGTTTGTCGTGCATACGCTGGGAGAAAACGCACGACGCCATTATCGCATCATCATTGATGACGCCGCTGAAGTCGCTCGTCAGATGAAAAAATCGATGCCGCTGGTGAAAGAAAACCGTCGCGATACGGGCGATGCCTACAGCTTTAACTGGTCAATGCGCATTGCGCCCGATCTGCAAATGCCGTTTGAGCCGTCTCACGAGAACATGGCTAATCTGAAACTGTACCCGGATCAGCCAGTAGAAGTTTTGGCCGCTGATCTGCGTCGTGCCTTCTCCGGTATTGTGGCGGGTAACGTAAAAGAAGTCGGTATTCGCGCCATTGAAGAGTTTGGTCCTTACAAAATCAACGGCGATAAAGAGATTATGCGTCGTATGGACGACCTGCTACAGGGTTTTGTTGCCCAGCATCGTATGAAGTTGCCAGGCTCAGCGTACATCCCTTGCTACGAAATCTGCACGTAATCTCCCCTTCCCCGGTGACATTAGTTGCCGGGTTTTCTCGTTTTTGGTTACTTACCCATCAATTCATTTCATTTGTTATATAAATGTTTCTTACCGTCCTCACGCGATAAACATCATCACAGTTAATATGTCATACAATTTATATTGCAACGCAAACGTTTCCCTGTTTTCACAAACCACATTTTATCGCTATGAAAAATAAATTATCCCCATTATTCACTAAAAGTATTGATTTTTTCAGCTCAACCTACATATATTGCGCGCCCCGGAAGAGGTCAGATGTCGTTTAATGGGCAAATATTGCCCTTAAATTCTCTTTTACTTTTGATTTACAGAGTAAAGCGTTGAGATTATCTATCTTCCAAGTAGATTATTGTATTTGAGATCAAGATCACTGATAGATACATAACTTGTGTGTATCTTTCCGCCCTCAAATTATTACGGCGGAAAATGATTAAGCCATCGCCGATAGACAGATTTCATTTTTACGGTCAGGCACCTTCCCGGGCTGAACTGGCTAAAAGCTGAATTATTTGCATTCCTCCAGGAGAAATTGATGGAAACGACTCAAACCAGCACGATTGTGTCGAAAGACTCACGTAGTGCATGGCGCAAGACAGACACCATGTGGATGCTGGGCCTTTACGGCACGGCAATCGGCGCGGGCGTGCTGTTCCTGCCAATCAACGCCGGTGTTGGCGGTATGATCCCGCTGATCATCATGGCTATCCTTGCGTTCCCAATGACGTTTTTCGCGCACCGTGGCCTGACCCGCTTCGTGCTGTCTGGTAAAAACCCAGGCGAAGACATCACCGAGGTGGTAGAAGAACACTTTGGTATTGGCGCTGGTAAACTGATTACTCTGCTGTACTTCTTTGCTATCTACCCGATCCTGCTGGTTTACAGTGTGGCAATCACCAACACGGTTGAAAGCTTCATGTCTCACCAGCTGGGTATGACGCCGCCGCCGCGTGCGATTCTGTCTCTGATCCTGATCGTGGGTATGATGACCATTGTTCGCTTCGGTGAGCAGATGATCGTGAAGGCGATGAGTATTCTGGTATTCCCGTTTGTTGGTGTACTGATGCTGCTGGCTCTGTACCTGATCCCGCAGTGGAACGGCGCAGCACTGGAAACGCTGTCTCTGGACACTGCATCGGCAACCGGCAACGGTCTGTGGATGACCCTGTGGCTGGCGATTCCGGTCATGGTGTTCTCGTTCAACCACTCTCCGATCATCTCTTCTTTCGCCGTTGCGAAGCGTGAAGAGTACGGCGATATGGCAGAACAGAAATGCTCGAAGATCCTGGCATTCGCACACATCATGATGGTGCTGACCGTAATGTTCTTCGTCTTCAGCTGCGTACTGAGCCTGACTCCGGCAGACCTGGCTGCGGCTAAAGAGCAGAACATCTCGATTCTGTCTTACCTGGCTAACCACTTTAACGCGCCGATCATCGCGTGGATGGCTCCGATTATCGCGATTATCGCTATCACCAAATCCTTCCTCGGCCACTACCTGGGCGCACGTGAAGGCTTCAACGGTATGGTGATTAAATCTCTGCGTGGTAAAGGTAAGTCTATCGAAATCAACAAGCTGAACCGTATCACTGCGCTGTTCATGCTGGTAACGACCTGGATTGTTGCCACCCTGAACCCGAGCATCCTGGGTATGATTGAAACCCTGGGCGGCCCAATCATCGCGATGATCCTGTTCCTGATGCCGATGTACGCAATTCAGAAAGTACCGGCAATGCGTAAATACAGCGGTCACATCAGCAACGTATTCGTTGTCGTGATGGGTCTGATTGCAATCTCCGCAATCTTCTACTCTCTGTTCAGCTAAGTCCTTTCGCGCCGCTTTCGGGCGGCGCTTCCTCCGTTTTAACGCGATGTATTTCCTATGATTAGCGTATTCGATATTTTCAAAATCGGCATTGGCCCTTCCAGTTCTCATACCGTTGGACCAATGAAAGCGGGTAAGCAATTTACCGACGATCTGATTGCCCGTAACCTGCTTAAAGACGTGACCCGCGTGGTGGTTGACGTGTACGGCTCGCTCTCTCTGACCGGTAAAGGCCACCACACAGATATCGCCATAATTATGGGTCTGGCGGGTAACCTGCCGGATACCGTGGATATCGATTCCATCCCTGGTTTTATTCAGGATGTGAATACTCATGGTCGCCTGATGTTGGCAAACGGTCAGCACGAAGTGGAGTTCCCGGTTGATCAGTGCATGAACTTCCATGCCGATAACCTTTCTCTGCATGAAAACGGCATGCGCATTACCGCGCTGGCGGGCGATAAAGTCGTTTACAGCCAGACTTACTACTCTATCGGCGGTGGCTTTATCGTTGATGAAGAACATTTTGGCCAGCAGGATAGCGCACCGGTTGAAGTTCCTTATCCGTACAGTTCCGCTGCCGATCTTCAAAAACATTGTCAGGAGACCGGGCTGTCACTCTCTGGTCTGATGATGAAAAACGAGCTGGCGCTGCACAGCAAAGAAGAACTGGAACAGCACCTGGCGAACGTCTGGGAAGTAATGCGTGGCGGTATTGAGCGCGGTATTGCCACCGAAGGCGTGTTGCCAGGCAAACTGCGCGTTCCACGCCGCGCTGCGGCACTACGCCGGATGCTGGTTAGCCAGGATAAAACCACCACTGATCCGATGGCAGTTGTTGACTGGATCAACATGTTTGCGCTGGCAGTGAACGAAGAGAACGCTGCGGGCGGTCGCGTGGTGACTGCGCCGACTAACGGTGCGTGCGGGATTATCCCGGCAGTGCTGGCGTACTACGACAAGTTTATCCGCGAAGTGAACGCTAACTCACTGGCTCGTTACCTGCTGGTAGCAAGCGCGATTGGTTCTCTTTATAAGATGAACGCCTCGATTTCTGGTGCCGAAGTGGGTTGCCAGGGTGAAGTTGGCGTGGCGTGCTCTATGGCGGCAGCTGGTCTGGCAGAACTGTTAGGCGCAAGCCCGGCGCAGGTGTGCATCGCGGCGGAAATCGCCATGGAACACAACCTCGGTCTGACGTGTGACCCGGTTGCTGGACAAGTTCAGGTACCGTGCATTGAGCGTAACGCCATTGCGGCAGTAAAAGCGGTGAACGCTGCACGTATGGCGCTACGCCGTACCAGCGAACCACGTGTCTGCCTCGATAAAGTTATCGAGACCATGTACGAAACAGGTAAAGATATGAATGCCAAGTACCGCGAAACCTCTCGTGGTGGTCTGGCGATGAAGATTGTTGCCTGCGATTAATCGCTCTCCAGAGGCCTCGATTTGCGAGGCCTCTTCCCGTTTTCTCATCCAGCTGTAGCCTCTTCCAGTAGTGAATGTTACCCTTATCACCTGATCTTTAAGGGGGTTATCGTGGCTGTTCATTTGCTTATTGTCGATGCACTGAATCTTATCCGTCGCATTCATGCCGTTCAGGGGTCGCCTTGTGTCGAAACCTGCCAGCACGCGCTCGATCAGCTCATTATGCACAGCCAGCCAACCCACGCGGTCGCCGTTTTTGATGATGAAAACCGCAGTAGCGGCTGGCGTCATCAGCGTTTACCAGATTACAAAGCGGGTCGACCACCAATGCCGGAAGAGTTGCACAACGAAATGCCTGCATTACGCGCCGCCTTTGAGCAACGAGGCGTCCCGTGCTGGTCAGCCAGCGGCAACGAAGCCGATGACTTAGCCGCCACGCTGGCGGTCAAAGTAACTCAGGCCGGGCATCAGGCAACAATTGTTTCGACAGATAAAGGCTACTGCCAGTTACTTTCACCGACATTACGTATTCGTGATTACTTCCAGAAACGTTGGCTGGATGCACCATTTATTGATAAAGAATTTGGCGTTCAACCGCAGCAGTTACCCGATTACTGGGGGCTGGCGGGGATCAGCAGTTCAAAGGTGCCAGGCGTTGCGGGGATTGGCCCCAAAAGCGCCACGCAGTTGCTGGTCGAGTTTCAGAGTCTGGAAGGGATCTATGAGAATCTGGATGCGGTTGCCGAAAAGTGGCGCAAGAAATTAGAAATGCATAAAGAGATGGCATTTCTGTGCCGCGATATTGCCCGCTTACAGACTGATTTGCATATCGACGGCAATTTACAGCAATTGCGGTTGGTACGGTAACGGCGTGCCGGATACGGTGCAAACGTCGCATCCGGCATCGTCACATCAGCGCAATTACCAGGCGGTATGGTAAAGCGCTACAATATCCTCAAGCGTTGCTTCACGCGGGTTGCCACCGGTACAAACATCATCCAGTGCCGCCTGCGCCAGTGCCGGAATGTCTTCCTTGCGTACACCAACATCACGTAAATGTGGCGGAATACCGACATCACGGTTGAGAGCAAACACCGCTTCAACAGCAGCATTACGCGCCTCTTCCAGGCTCATACCTTCCACTTTCACGCCCATAACGCGCGCGATATCGCGGTACTTCTCACCGGTAAAGTCAGCGTTATAGCGCATGACATGCGGTAACAGGATGGCGTTCGCAACACCGTGTGGCGTGTTGTAAAACGCGCCCAGTGGATGCGCCATACCATGCACCAACCCTAACCCAACATTCGAGAATCCCATACCCGCAACATACTGCCCGAGCGCCATTTCTTCTCCGGCATCCTTATCACCAGCAACCGATCCTCGCAGCGCCCCAGCAATGATTTCAATCGCTTTAATGTGCAGCGCATCGGTTAGCGCCCACGCACCACGAGTAATATACCCCTCAATAGCATGAGTGAGCGCATCGACACCCGTCGCGGCTTTCAGCGCAGGCGGCATACCATCCATCATGTCAGCGTCAATAAATGCCACCTGCGGGATATCATGCGGATCAACACAAACGAACTTGCGTCGTTTTTCTTCGTCAGTGATCACATAGTTAATGGTCACTTCTGCCGCAGTGCCTGCTGTGGTGGGGATTGCCAGAATCGGTACACTGGGTTTATTGGTCGGGGAAAGCCCTTCCAGACTGCGCACATCGGCGAATTCCGGGTTGTTGCTGATGATGCCAATCGCTTTACACGTGTCCTGTGGAGAACCACCACCAATAGCGATCAGGTAATCCGCACCGCTACTCTGGAATACACCAAGCCCTTCTTTGACGACAGTAATTGTCGGGTTGGGCACTACACCATCGTAAATCTCCCATGCCAGCCCTGCAGCATCCATCTTATCGGTCACTTTCGCCACCACGCCGCATTGCACCAGCGTTTTATCGGTGACGATCAGTGCCTTCTGATAACCACGGCGTTTCACCTCCTCAGTTAAGGCCCCAACAGCTCCCCGACCAAACCATGCCGTTTCGTTCAGAATCATTCTGTTAGCCATCATCCTGCTCCTTTTTGCTTTACGAAATTACTCTTCAATCCGTAACCCGTAGGTTTTGAATTTCTCCAGCACTACGGCAATCTCTTCATCGCTCAGCACTGGCACCGGGTCCGTAATCGCCAGGGTCGTCAGGTAAAGTTGCGCCAGCACTTCAACCTCATGCGCCAGCCATAACGCTTTCTCCAGATTCACCTCACAAGCGATAAGCCCATGATGTTGTAACAAAGTTGCCTTACGGTTTTTGAGAGCCAGCGCAACATGTTCAGAAAGTTCGCGAGTTCCGAAGGTCGCATAAGGCGCGCAAGGAATAGAATTACCACCAGCCGCCGCAATCATGTAGTGAATAGCGGGGATCGGTCGGTTAAGAATGGAAACTGCCGTGCAATGAACGGCATGATTGTGAACAACCGCGTTGGCATCCGGTCTGCTTTGATAGGCCGCCATATGGAAACGCCATTCGCTTGAGGGAAGCTTTCCTTCCTCATGTTTACCGTTGCCATCAACATAGACAATCATATTCTCCGTCATTCTTTCATAAGGAATACCGCTGGGAGTAATCAACATGCCGTTTTCAAAACGTGTGCTGACATTCCCCGCTGTCCCCTGATTTAACCCAAGGCGCGTCATTTCCAGACAGGTTTCAATTATTTCACGGGATAAACGTGTTCTTTCCATTTCTATTCTCCAGATACAGTTTCAGCTCGCCTTGTTGCGTAAAACAGCACCGCAAATGAAGACGGGGTTATTTTTAGTAAGGGGAGGCCACTGAATATCATTGTTCAGTAGCCTGATATCTTTTGGCGATTATTATTTTTTTCTTATGCGCTTAATTAATTTCATTTCTACTTTAACTGTTTTTTTGACTGGTCTTTCTTCGATCGCGCTTAACATCATTTCGAACGCTTTTTCTGCCCAGGCATTTTCATCCTGCTGCATTGACCAGACATTGTTGGCGAGAAATCCCAGCATAGGATGTTCATCGAAAGTGCCAATATTGATTTCTGGCGGTACAGCGCCAAGACGGTCGCGAATCGCGCGGACAGCGCCTTCAAGCACAGGTAAAGACGAGGCGATAAATGCCTGCGGACATCCCTGCTCTTCAATGAGTTTTTCCATAATGACATAGCCGCCTTCCGGAGTATTTACCGGACCTTCCCGCACCCAATCGCGATGGGTAATCCCTTTTTTTGCCAACGCATTCAAATAACCTGTCAGACGATCGCTGATACTCGGCAAACCGGCATCTCCCAGCAAAAACCATACTGGAGCCTGCCCGGCCTCAAGAATATTTTGCGTCAGCTTTTCTCCGCCAGAAATATTATTACTCTCTACCAATGCGTTATCGGTATATTTAAAATCACGATCGAGTAAAACCATTGGCTTACGAATTTTGCGTAAATGATGCTGCTGATTTTCCAACGTCGAAGGAACAATAAAAAGACCATCTACATTTCGTGCGATAAATGCTTTCGTCAATTTATTTTCATAGTCAACATCATCATAAGTGCAACTGATTGTAAGTTGATATCCGGAACGTCGACAGCGTTGTTCGAGTTTTTCTGCCAGCGTAGCAAAAAAGACGTTGGATATGTTGGGAACAATCAACCCTAATGTATCAGTTTTGTTAAGCTTAAGGCTGCGAGCGGAATGATTAATGATATAACCATAGCGTTCAACATATTCATTGATACGCGTTTGGGTTTTGACGCTGATTCGATATTGTTCCGCTTTTCCATTTAGCACCAGTCGCACGGTCGTAACCGATAAATTCAGGTCGCTGGCTATCTGCTCTACTGTTTTAGCCATAGGTATTTCCCAGTTAACATCCAGACGTCAAATCACAATCATAAAAGTATTTTCAACTTTTGTCTTATTGCATCAGTTGGTTAACCGCCTGTTGTTGCTCCCAAAGCGTCAGGTAAACCCGGTATTTACGCTCTAAAAATTCACGGCGTTGTGGATTTACCTGAATAACCTCTCCGGCTTCAACCATTGCTTTACACGCAGATGTAAAATCCCCCCATGCTCCGCTGGCAACAGCGCCGCTAATTGCTGCGCCCAACGTAACGGCATCTTCTTCTTGCATCAGGTGGATATCGCAACCTGTCACGTCTGCATATTCGCGTAGCCATAAAGGGTTGTGCGTTGCACCACCACATAATGTTAATCGGGTAATGGTATGCCCATTTTCCCGCAGAGTTTCAATAATATGTCTGGTGCCAAAGGCTATTGCCTGTAAAGTCGCAAGATAAAGCCGCGCGAGCTGATTTTCACCACGCTCCAGTGTTAAGCCATAAACACTGCCTCTGGCATCGGGCCGCGCTCGTGGCGAACGGTTGCCGTGATGATCGGCAAGCACATGTAAATTTCGTGTGGGTTCTGACTCGTTAGCTTCCAGGGCGGCTACCCATTCATTAATCAGTTGAATCGGATGACACCCGCGTTGCTGCGCCTTGTTAAAAAGATTTGCGCTTGCCCCGGACTCCTGAAGCGTCCACTCCACCAGCGCCCCTGCGGCGCTTTGCCCGCCTTCAGTTAGCCAGTAATTTGGCAACATGGCCGACCAGTATGGCCCCCAGACGCCAGGGGTGAATATTTCTTTTTCACTGCACAACATGTGGCAATTCGACGTTCCGCTTATCAATGCCAGCGTTCCTGATGGCTGCGCGCCAGCCAGCGCCATGCCACCGGCATGGGCATCAATCAAACCACTGGCCACGATAACATTGGTCGTTAATCCTAATTCTTCAGCAGCTGTGGCAGTTAAAGTTCCCACGGCAGCACCAGGCGGAAGAATTTCGGCGGGAATTCTTTCGAGCATGTCGGTCAGGTCTACCGATTCCAGTAAGCTATGGCTAAAGCGTTGTTCATGAGCCAGATAATTCCATTTACACGTTAGCGTGCACAATCCCGCGACGTCTCGCCCTGTTGCTTTCCAGACCAGAAAATCCGCCAGATCGAAAAAGCGATGAGCGGCCTGCCAGGTTTGCGGTAGATGCGTCTTCAACCAACGTAACTTTGGTAACTCCATCTCGACGCTCACTTCGCCGCCAACGTAGCGCAATGCGGGATCCTTCGTTGCGTTAATCTGCGCCGTCTCGACAGTTGCACGATGATCCATCCACATAATAATGTCGTGATTCGCAGATCCACCGGACGAAACCGCTAAACCCTGGCCTTGTTCATCAAGAACAACCAGCGAGCAGGTAGCGTCAAAACCCAGTGAGCGAATTGCGGAAATGGGGATGCCTGCCAAAACTGTCGCCTCTTTCACCGTTTTACAAACTTGTTGCCAGATCTCTGCCGAAGACTGTTCGACACGCTCGCCGCTAGGGCGAAACTGGGAGACGGGCGCAGTAGCGAATGCCAGCCTGTGGCCACTGGCACTGTAAACGCCTGCCCTGACACTGGCCGATCCGACATCGACACCGAGAAAATAACCGTTGTGCATAAAGCCTCCCTGACGCTGGAGATAACGGGGATGAGAATTCATCCCCAATTTTTTTATTTCTTACCGAATGGGTGCAGGAGTTTGTCGATTTCTGGCGTGTTAATATTCTCGGCATTAACAAATTTCACGGGAATATCGATCTCTTTTTCAACGGCTTGCCCCGAAAGGGCCGCGTTCAACGTTTTGATCCCTTGATAGCCAATCTGGTATGCATCCTGAACAACAAAGCCCTGAATGACCCCGTTCTTCAGGAAGTTAATAATCGCTTCCGTACTATCAAAACCAATGACCTTCACCTTACCTTTCAGATTCTGGCTATCAATGGCATTCGCCACCCCGAGCGTTGAACCTTCATTGGTGCCATAGATCCCAGCAAGATCGGGATTGGCCTGAATCATATCGATAGTTTTATCCATCGCTTTTTGCGGGTCACCATCGCTGTACTGAACGGGTAAGACTTTAATGTCAGGATATTTTTCTTTCATACGCTCCATGAAGCCTTCCGAGCGTTCAATAGCGGAAGATGTTCCTGCAACGTGCGCGATAATCCCAACTTTCCCTTTATTATTTACCTGCGCAGCTAAGGCATCAGCTGCCTGAGCACCTGCTTTACGGTTATTGGTGGCGACAAAACTCACCGGAATGTCTGAATTGATGCCTGAATCAAAGGTCACCACTTTGATACCGCGTGAATTTGCCGTTTCTACCAGTGGGGCGAGCGCATTCGCGTCGAGGGCTGCCAGAAGCAAGCCATTCGGTTTCTGCGCCATCGCATTTTCGACTAACTGAATTTGCTCGGCTATTTGCGTTTCATCAGCCGGGCCAACATAGCTGGTTTTATCCCCCAACTCTTTAGCCGCAGCTTCAGTCCCCATTTTTACGGTTTGCCAGAATTCATGTTGGAAACCTTTACTAACAACCGGAAGATTTAAATCCTTCGCCAGTGCGCTGGAACTTACGCAAGCCAGCAGAGATAACGCATAGATAAAATGCCTGGTTTTCATTGTTGTACTCCGTTCTGAGTGAATCACCCTTAACGTCAGGGCAGTTGTTTCCCGATAAAACAGGGAGCCTAAGTCAACGAATCTTTTTGCGTAATGTATCGAGGTAAACGGCAGCGACCACAACTACGCCCATCGCGACCATTTGCCAGAACTGAGAGACCCCCATTAAATTGAGGCCATTTTTCAGTACACTCATAATGAAAGCGCCAATGATTGTGCCGCCAATAGTGCCAATACCGCCCATTAAGCTGGTTCCGCCGATCACTACCGCAGCAATAGCTTCCAGCTCATAACCCACACCCACCGTCGGTTGTCCGGAGTTGAGACGAGAAGCGAGAATGACACCCGCAATCCCGGTTAATAAACCACAGAAGGCATAGACGAAAATTTTCACGCGCTGAACTTTAATACCAGAAAGATGAGCAGCAACTTCATTACTGCCTACGGCATAGACATAGCGACCAATAACCGTTTTCTTCAGGATGTAAGCGCCGACAAGCGCCACAATGACCAGGTAGAAAACAGGATAAGGCAGCACATCAAACAAGCGTCCCTGAGCGAGCGTTTTGAACATCGGGTAATCGGCAAAATAGATGGCGCGCCCGTCGGTCATCACCATATTGATACCTCTGACGGACATCATCAGGCCCAAGGTAGCGATAAACGGTGGAATAGTCATTTTAGTGACCAACAAACCATTCACATAGCCGCACATTCCACCGGCTAAAACACCGGCAATAATACACACTGGCAGCGGCAGGCCCAGTGTGGCGCAAATCCCCACGGCGACACCAGAAAAAGCCACCACGGAACCCAATGAAAGATCGATGCCCGCGGTAATAATGACGAAAGTTACCCCAATGGCCATAATGCCGATAACCGACGTTTGCAGAGCAATCGTCATGATATTTTCGGTATTAAAGAAAAAGGGAGAGCTGAAACTAAAAAACAGCACTAATATAATTAAGCTAAAAAGAGGCGCAAGGCGCATCAAAAGTTCTTTATTTATCTTTATTTTCTTATTATTGCTGTCTGGAGAGGTTACAGAGATAGTCATAATTTAATCCTCTAACGTCGCGTATTGCATGATTTTTTCTTGTGTCGCTTCATTTGCGCTAAGTTCGCCAGTAATTCGACCACTGCGCATCACTAAAATACGGTCGCACATTCCTAACACCTCCGGCAATTCAGAGGAGATCATGATGATTGATTTCCCTTTTGCCACCAGGCGATTCATTAACTCATAGATTTCCAGTTTGGCGCCAACATCAATGCCGCGAGTGGGTTCATCGAAGATTAAAATATCAGTATCTTTACACACCCAACGTGCAATTATAATTTTCTGCTGATTTCCTCCACTTAGATTTAATGCAGCCTGTTCAAGATTTGGCGTTTTAATCCTTAACGCTTTTACCTGTTCCTCACTGGTTTGTTGGCAACGACGCGAATCGACATTCCCAAAACGATCGGAATACTCAGGGTAATTTCCTAACATAATATTTCGTTCAACAGATAAATTCAGTGCCAACCCTTCTTTTTTTCGGTCTTCCGTCAGGTAACTAATTCCCTGCTGAATAGCATCCGAAATATCTTTAATAACGGTTTCCTTACCATTTAACTTTAGCGTTCCGCTGTCAATGGAGTCCGCACCAAAAATCGCACGCGCAAGTTCAGTACGACCTGCCCCCATCAGTCCGGCAAAGCCGAGGATCTCGCCACGATAAAGCGTAAAATTAATATCGTTCAGTACGCCTTTGCGCGTCAGTCCGTTGACCTCCAGAACCGGCATCCGCTGCTGTATGGCCTCGCGGCGGGGATAGATATTCCCTAAATCGCGACCAACCATCATGGCAATCAGATCGCTGATTTTTACGCACTCATAATCTACTGTGCTGATGTACTGACCATCACGCATTACAGTCGCGCGGTCGGCAATTAGCGCCAACTCTTCCAGACGGTGGGATATATACACAATGCCGGTCCCCTGTTCTTTCAATAACCGGGTGACGCGAAATAAGCTTTCAATTTCAGTTTCTGTTAACGCCGCAGTAGGTTCATCCATAATGAGAATCCTGGCGTTAACCGAAATGGCCTTGGCAATTTCTACCATCTGTTGTTGAGCTACCGTAAGGTCGGCAACCAGAGTATCTGGTTTGATCGCCAAATTTAATTTTTGCAAAATTTCAATCGTCGCCTTGCGTTGCTGTTTCTCATCCAGACGCCAGCGATTTTTTTTACAAAACTCCCTGCCGATAAAAATATTTTCTTCTACTGTAAGCTCGGGAAATAAATTAAATTCCTGGTGAATAATAGTAATACCTACGTTTTGCGCACTTAACGGATCAGAAAATGAGACTAATTTATCTTCAAAAATTATTTCGCCTTCATCAGGTTGATAAACCCCCGACAAAATTTTCATTAATGTAGATTTTCCTGCACCATTTTCACCTAATAATGCATGAACCTCGCCCCGGCGTAGGGTAAATTGCACGTCATTAAGCGCCAACACTCCAGGAAAGCGTTTGGTGATATGCTTCATTTGCAAAAATGTTTCGGACATTGCAGCTTTCCTCAATAATCAGAAACTGAAAATGTGAAGTACGGCATAAACGTCGCTACTAAAGCCATCTCCACTGTGATACGAATAACCTTTGAATAAATATTCATCGTATCAATCTATTCTTCGCATTTTGCTAACTCGAGTTAGCGATCGCCTTTTAAAGCTATTTTAGGTATACAAATTAGCCAAATCATTTGAGTTAAAACTGTGATGCATAACCATTAAAATCTAATAACCATTTGATTATACGTAAAATTTATTTTTATCCCGCTAGATAATAATTTGACAGAGATCGTATTTTAACCACTTCTCGTGAAGCCCCTCACATTTCAACAACAAAAAAGTTGTGCATAAAAAGCCTACAAACCTAAGCTAACTCGAGTTAGCAAATAATGACCAATACTACTGCTTCGGTGGTTTCCTTTCTCCGCCTTAGCAGAGCGCCAATAAAGCGAGATGAGGAATCCTGATGAAAATTAATACGTTACCGAAAATTGGTATCCGCCCGGTTATTGACGGTCGTCGCATGGGTGTTCGTGAGTCGCTTGAAGAACAAACAATGAATATGGCGAAAGCTACGGCCGCACTGCTGACCGAGAAACTGCGCCATGCCTGCGGAGCTGCCGTCGAGTGTGTCATTTCCGATACCTGTATCGCGGGTATGGCTGAAGCCGCTGCTTGCGAAGAAAAATTCAGCAGTCAGAATGTAGGCCTCACCATTACGGTAACGCCTTGCTGGTGCTATGGCAGTGAAACCATCGACATGGATCCAACCCGCCCGAAAGCCATTTGGGGCTTTAACGGCACTGAACGCCCAGGCGCTGTTTACCTCGCCGCAGCTCTGGCAGCTCACAGTCAGAAAGGAATCCCGGCATTCTCCATTTACGGTCATGACGTTCAGGATGCCGATGACACATCGATTCCTGCCGACGTTGAAGAAAAACTGCTGCGCTTTGCCCGCGCCGGTTTGGCAGTCGCCAGTATGAAAGGTAAAAGCTATCTGTCGCTGGGCGGCGTTTCGATGGGGATCGCCGGTTCCATCGTTGACCACAACTTCTTTGAATCCTGGCTGGGAATGAAAGTCCAGGCGGTGGATATGACCGAACTGCGTCGCCGTATTGATCAGAAGATTTACGACGAAGCAGAACTGGAAATGGCGCTGGCCTGGGCTGATAAAAACTTCCGCTATGGCGAAGATGAAAATAACAAACAGTATCAACGCAATGCCGAGCAAAGCCGCGCAGTTCTACGCGAAAGTTTACTGATGGCGATGTGTATCCGCGACATGATGCAAGGCAACAGCAAACTGGCCGATATTGGTCGCGTGGAAGAATCTCTTGGTTACAACGCCATCGCTGCGGGCTTCCAGGGGCAACGTCACTGGACCGATCAATATCCCAATGGCGACACCGCCGAAGCGATCCTCAACAGTTCATTTGACTGGAATGGCGTACGCGAACCCTTTGTCGTGGCGACCGAAAACGACAGTCTTAACGGCGTGGCAATGCTAATGGGTCACCAGCTCACCGGCACCGCTCAGGTATTTGCCGATGTGCGTACCTACTGGTCACCAGAAGCAATTGAGCGTGTAACGGGGCATAAACTGGACGGACTGGCAGAACACGGCATTATCCACTTGATCAACTCCGGTTCTGCTGCGCTGGACGGTTCCTGTAAACAACGCGACAGCGAAGGTAAACCGACGATGAAGCCGCACTGGGAAATCTCTCAGCAAGAGGCTGACGCTTGCCTCGCCGCGACCGAATGGTGCCCGGCTATCCACGAATATTTCCGTGGCGGTGGTTACTCTTCCCGCTTCCTTACTGAAGGCGGTGTCCCGTTCACCATGACCCGTGTCAACATCATCAAAGGCCTGGGACCGGTACTGCAAATCGCGGAAGGCTGGAGCGTTGAGTTACCGAAGGATGTGCATGACATCCTCAACAAACGCACCAACTCAACCTGGCCAACCACCTGGTTTGCACCGCGCCTCACCGGTAAAGGGCCGTTTACGGATGTGTACTCGGTAATGGCGAACTGGGGCGCTAACCATGGGGTTCTGACCATCGGCCACGTTGGCGCAGACTTTATCACTCTCGCCTCCATGCTGCGTATCCCGGTATGTATGCACAACGTTGAAGAGACCAAAGTGTATCGTCCTTCTGCCTGGGCTGCGCACGGCATGGATATTGAAGGCCAGGATTACCGCGCTTGCCAGAACTACGGTCCGTTGTACAAGCGTTAATACATTACTCCCTGATGTGATGCCCGGTCGCTCCGGCTACCGGGCCTGAACAAGCAAGAGTGGTTAGCCGGATAAACAATGTTATCCGGCTATATTGCAGGAGCGATTATGAAACAAGAAGTTATCCTGGTACTCGACTGTGGCGCAACCAATGTCAGGGCCATCGCGGTTAATCGGCAGGGAAAAATTGTTGCCCGCGCCTCAACGCCTAATGCCAGCGATATCGCGATGGAAAACAACACCTGGCACCAGTGGTCTTTAGACGCCATTTTGCAACGCTTTGCTGATTGCTGTCGGCAAATCAATAGTGAACTGACTGAATGCCACATCCGCGGTATCGCCGTCACCACCTTTGGTGTGGATGGCGCTCTGGTAGATAAGCAAGGCAATCTGCTCTATCCGATCATTAGCTGGAAATGTCCGCGAACAGCAGCGGTAATGGACAATATTGAACGGTTGATCTCCGCACAGCAGTTGCAGGCTATTTCTGGCGTCGGAGCCTTTAGTTTCAATACGTTATATAAATTGGTGTGGTTGAAAGAAAATCATCCACAACTGCTGGAACGCGCGCACGCCTGGCTCTTTATTTCGTCGCTGATTAACCACCGTTTAACCGGCGAATTCACTACTGATATCACGATGGCCGGAACCAGCCAGATGCTGGATATCCAGCAACGCGATTTCAGTCCGCAAATTTTACACGCCACCGGTATTCCACGCCGACTCTTCCCTCGTCTGGTGGAAGCGGGTGAACAGATTGGTACGTTACAGAACAGCGCCGCAGCAATGCTCGGCTTACCCGTTGGCATACCGGTGATTTCTGCAGGTCACGATACCCAGTTCGCCCTTTTTGGCGCTGGTGCCGAACAAAATGAACCCGTGCTCTCTTCCGGTACATGGGAAATTTTAATGGTCCGCAGTACGCAGGTTGATACTTCACTGCTAAGTCAGTACGGCGGTTCGACCTGCGAACTGGATAGCCAGGCAGGATTGTATAACCCCGGTATGCAATGGCTGGCATCCGGCGTGCTGGAATGGGTGAGAAAACTGTTCTGGACTACTGAAACGCCCTGGCAAATGTTGATTGATGAAGCTCGTCTGATCCCCCCGGGTACGGATGGTGTGAAAATGCAGTGTGATTTATTGTCGTGTCAGAACGCTGGCTGGCAAGGAGTGACGCTCAATACCACGCGCGGACATTTCTATCGCGCGGCGCTGGAAGGGTTAACCGCGCAATTACAGCGCAATCTACAGATGCTGGAAAAAATCGGGCACTTTAAAGCCTCTGAATTATTGTTAGTAGGTGGAGGAAGTCGCAACACATTGTGGAATCAGATTAAAGCCAATATGCTTGATATTCCGGTAAAAGTTCTCGACGACGCCGAAACGACCGTCGCAGGAGCTGCGCTGTTCGGTTGGTATGGCGTAGGGGAATTTAACAGCCCGGAAGAAGCTCGCGCGCAGATTCATTATCAGTACCGTTATTTCTACCCGCAAACTGAACCTGAATTTATAGAGGAAGTGTGAAATGCTGAAAACAATTTCGCCGTTAATTTCTCCCGAACTATTGAAAGTGCTGGCAGAGATGGGACATGGAGATGAAATTATTTTTTCCGATGCTCACTTTCCCGCCCATTCGATGGGACCGCAGGTGATCCGCGCTGATGGCCTGTTGGTGAGCGACTTGCTCCAGGCGATAATCCCGTTATTTGAACTGGACAGTTATGCACCGCCGCTGGTGATGATGGCAGCGGTAGAGGGTGACACTCTCGATCCTGAAGTAGAACGACGTTATCGAAATGCGCTTTCACTACAAGCCCCCTGTCCTGACATCATCCGCATCAATCGTTTTGCGTTTTATGAGCGGGCGCAAAAAGCCTTTGCGATCGTTATCACAGGCGAACGAGCGAAGTACGGGAATATTCTTTTAAAAAAAGGGGTAACACCGTAATCTCATACCGGTACGCCCGCATGACGCGGGCGGTTATCGAATGATGGGGTGAAAAATATGAAAGCGGCACGCCAGCAAGCGATAGTCGACCTGCTGCTGAACCATACCAGCCTGACCACGGAAGCTCTCTCTGAACAGCTAAAGGTCAGTAAAGAAACCATTCGTCGCGATCTCAATGAATTACAGACGCAGGGTAAAATTCTGCGCAATCATGGGCGCGCTAAATATATCCACCGTCAAAATCAAGACAGTGGCGATCCCTTTCACATCCGGCTGAAAAGCCATTATGCGCATAAAGCAGATATCGCGCGCGAGGCGCTCGCGTGGATTGAAGAAGGGATGGTGATAGCCTTAGACGCCAGTTCAACCTGCTGGTATCTGGCACGCCAGTTGCCTGACATCAACATCCAGGTCTTCACCAATAGCCATCCGATTTGCCATGAACTCGGTAAACGTGAACGCATTCAACTGATCAGTTCCGGCGGCACACTTGAGCGCAAATATGGCTGTTACGTCAATCCCTCGCTGATTTCCCAACTTAAATCGCTGGAAATCGATCTGTTTATTTTTTCTTGTGAAGGGATCGATAGCAGCGGTGCACTGTGGGACTCCAATGCCATCAACGCTGATTACAAATCGATGCTATTAAAACGTGCCGCGCAATCGTTGTTATTGATTGATAAAAGTAAATTTAATCGTTCAGGGGAAGCCCGCATCGGGCATCTGGATGAGGTCACGCACATTATTTCTGATGAGCGCCAGGTTGCGGCTTCTTTGGTGACAGCCTGACAGAAATGGGAGCAGGCCGGAGACGACGCCCCGGCCTTGTTAGTTATCGCTCGTCGCGACGGCCTCCCACCGCAGCCCAGATACGGCGGACATGCACCGTCACTTCTTCACGATCGTGATACAACTGTCGCGCCTGAATCTGAGCATTTATGCCATGTTCATCAAGCTGTGCCTGAATATACGCCAGATTATGTGACACTTCTTCGTAGCGTTTTTTCATCGGCAGTTTGAGGTTGAAAATGGTTTCACGGCACCAGCCATTAACCAGCCACTGCGCCATCAATGCCGCAACTTTCGCCGGTTTTTCAACCATATCGCATACCATCCAGGAGATATTGCTGCGTGTCGGACGGAATTTGAAACCGTCTTCCCGCAGCCACGTCACCTGCCCGGTATCCATCAGGCTTTGTGCCATCGGGCCGTTATCAACGGAATATACCCACATGTTGCGCTTCACCAGTTGGTAGGTCCAGCCGCCTGGGCAAGCACCTAAATCCACCGCCCACATCCCGTTCGCCAGGCGTTCATCCCACTCATCCGCAGGAATAAACACATGAAATGCCTCTTCCAGTTTGAGCGTGGAACGACTCGGCGCATCTGCCGGAAATTTCAGGCGCGGAATGCCCATATAGAACGGCGAATTATTGTTGCTGTATGAGTAACCGGTATAGCAGCAACCTGGTGCAATAAAGAATACATGCACAACCGGACGCTTCGGCGTTTCATAGTTCGCCAGCACCCCGGCATCGCGCAAGGCAGCGCGTAGCGGCACGGTAAATTTACGGCAGAATTTCAGCAACTCTTTGCTTTCGTTGGTATCGGCAACTTCAACACGCAGTTCACCGCCCTTCTCTACTACGCCCTGTAACATGCCGACAATGGGGGTAATACGATCTTCTGGCGGCAAATGCTGCAGGAGTTCCCCCACCACAAACCACTGGCGGGCAAAAATTAATGAACTGAACGGCAGCTCACGGATTAACTTATCGCCATCATCAGGTTGATAACATTCATAAATGACATAACCCGCATTCTCTTTCACGCGGGCAAAACCGAAAATTTCCCGCTGGCCGGCTTTATCGGTAATTTCTGCGGCGCACTCTTTTTCAAAGCCCGGACGGCACAGCAATACAACCTTATTCATGACTTACGCCCTTGCGCTTTAAACGGATAGCACCAACTAACATTAACGCCCAGCCCGCGAGGAAGCTCACGCCGCCAACCGGTGTGACAAATGCCCACAAACGCAGATGGGACAGCGCCAGGCAATAAAGGCTGCCGCTGAACAGCACCGTGCCTAACGCAAGGAAAACGCTACTCCAGTAAAACCAGATACTGATGCGACGCTGCATTGCCACCGCCAGACCTAAGATCGCCAGCGTATGGAACGCCTGGTATTCTAGGCCAGTCTGGATCCAGCCCATCTCAACGGCTCCCATGGTTTTACTTAACACATGCGCGCCAAAAGCGCCCAGCGCCACAAAAATGAAGCCGCTAATGGCGGCGAAAATCAGCATAAAACGGCTGGTCATGGTCGTACCCTACGTAAATTATTGTTCATAACGAAAGCGGAATTTTTCTTGTTCAGCAGCGGCTTTCGCCAGGATCCATTGGCGAAAGGCGGCTATTTTACCCAGTTCTGCCTGGCTGTCATGACAAACCAGATAAAAAGCGTTTTTACTGACCAGAACATCATTAAACGGGCAAACAAGACGTCCGGCTTCAATTTCAGATTGCGCCATCACGTTATTCGCCAGCGCCACTCCCTGCCCGTGGATAGCCGCTTGCAGCACCATGGCGCTATGACTAAATATTGGTCCTTGCTGAACGTTGATATGATTTAACCCCAATTGGCGAGTATATGTCTGCCAGTCACGGCGAGACGCATCATGTAATAACGTATGTTTAGCCAAGTCTTCCGGGGTCTTCAAGGGTTTATCGCCTGTCAGCAGTAGCGGCGAACACACCGGCAATAAATATTCGGCGTAAAGTTTTTCCACCCGTAGCCCCGGCCAGTTGCCCCGACCATAGAATATCGCCACGTCAACATCATCCGCCAACTTATCTTCCTGACGATCAACCGCCTGGATGCGAACGTCAATTCCCGGATAAGCTGAATTAAAGCTGGAAAGTCGTGGAACCAACCAATGAATGGCGAAACTGGGGAGTAAACTGACCGTCAACGCCCCCTTGGCGCTACGGGCCTGAAGTTTACGTGTCGCTTCGGTTAATTGCGAAAATATCTCTTTGATATCGAGGAAATAGCTTTGCCCTTCCTCGGTCAGCAGGAGTGAACGATTACGGCGGCGGAACAGTTTTAGCCCCAGAAAATCCTCAAGAGACTTGATTTGATGACTTACTGCGGCCTGAGTCACAAAAAGCTCTTCTGCTGCGCGAGTGAAACTTAAATGGCGTGCTGCGGCATCAAAAACTCGTAAGGCATTTAGCGGTGGTAATCGTTTAGACATGGCTTTTAAACTTTGATGTTAAATGAATTTAACAATTAGATCACACTGTGTAACCTATTAGTTTTTTTAATCTGAGCCATTATAAATTGTCCGTTGAGCTTCTACCAGCAAATACCTATAGTGGCGGCACTTCCTGAGCCGGAACGAAAAGTTTTATCGGAATGCGTGTTCTGGTGAACTTTTGGCTTACGGTTGTGATGTTGTGTTGTTGTGTTTGCAATTGGTCTGCGATTCAGACCATGGTAGCAAAGCTACCTTTTTTCACTTCCTGTACATTTACCCTGTCTGTCCATAGTGATTAATGTAGCACCGCCTAATTGCGGTGCTTTTTTTTACCTTGCGATCGCGAATTACTGATCCAGTTCGACCATCTCTTTCACGTCGGTACGGTTGATCTGCTGTTTGTTGCCATTAGCGTCTTTATACGAAATCATACCGGTATCGTTATCAGTCTGTGGTTTGCCGTCAGAGACGATGGTACGTCCGTCATTGGTGTGCATCACATAGTTCGAACCGGAACAGGCGCTCAGGGCAAAAGTCAGCATACAGGCAGAAATAATTGCGGCAGTCTTTTTCATCATCTTCTCCTTAAAGCGATTAATAAATCTTAATAGTATTGATTAACAGGCTAAAATTAACGCCTAACACTATTTAGCATATGTTACTTACGCGGCTTCGCCAGGATATCCAGATAATTCTGATGGTTAGCACTCTCCTTGTATCAAAGTGAATTTTGCGTCACGATCGGTGCATCAAGCCGAGGAGTACCATGAACGTTTTTAATCCCGCGCAATTTCGCGCCCAGTTTCCCGCGCTACAGGATGCGGGCGTCTATCTCGACAGCGCCGCGACCGCGCTTAAACCTGAAGCCGTGGTTGAAGCCACCCGACAGTTTTACAGCCTGAGCGCCGGAAACGTCCATCGCAGCCAGTTTGCCGAAGCCCAACGCCTGACCGCGCGTTATGAAGCTGCGCGGGAGAAAGTGGCGCAATTACTGAATGCATCAGATGACAAAAATATCGTCTGGACGCGCGGCACCACTGAATCCATCAACATGGTGGCACAATGCTATGCGCGTCCGCGTCTGCAACCGGGCGATGAAATTATTGTCAGTGTGGCAGAGCACCACGCCAACCTCGTCCCCTGGCTGATGGTCGCCCAACAAACTGGAGCCAAAGTGGTGAAATTGCCGCTGAATGCACAGCGACTGCCGGATGTCGATTTGTTGCCAGAACTGATCACACCTCGCAGTCGGATTCTGGCGTTGGGTCAGATGTCGAACGTTACTGGCGGTTGCCCGGATCTGGCGCGAGCGATTACCTTTGCTCATTCAGCCGGGATGGTGGTGATGGTTGATGGTGCTCAGGGGGCGGTGCATTTCCCCGCGGATGTTCAGCAACTGGATATTGATTTCTATGCTTTTTCAGGTCACAAACTGTATGGCCCGACAGGTATCGGCGTGCTGTATGGCAAATCAGAACTGCTGGAAGCGATGTCGCCCTGGCTGGGCGGCGGCAAAATGGTTCACGAAGTGAGTTTTGACGGCTTCACGACTCAATCTGCGCCGTGGAAACTGGAAGCTGGAACGCCAAATGTCGCTGGTGTCATAGGATTAAGCGCGGCGCTGGAATGGCTGGCAGATTACGATATCAACCAGGCCGAAAGCTGGAGTCGCAGCCTGGCGACGATTGCAGAAGAGGCGCTGGCAAAACGTCCAGGCTTTCGTTCATTCCGCAGCCAGGATTCCAGCCTGCTAGCCTTTGATTTTGCTGGCGTTCATCACAGCGATATGGTGACGCTGCTGGCGGAGTACGGCATTGCCCTGCGGGCCGGGCAGCATTGCGCTCAGCCGCTACTGGCAGAATTAGGCGTAACCGGCACACTGCGCGCCTCTTTTGCGCCATATAATACAAAGAGTGATGTAGATGCGCTGGTGAATGCCGTTGACCGTGCGCTGGAATTATTGGTGGATTAATGACGAACCCGCAATACGCCGGACATCCGTTCGGCACAACCGTTACCGTAAAGACGTTACACGAAACTTTCGCGCCGTTGACTCAATGGGAAGACAAATATCGTCAGCTAATTATGTTGGGGAAACAGCTTCCAGCTTTGCCAGACGAGTTAAAAGCGCAGGCTAAAGAGATCGCCGGATGCGAAAACCGCGTCTGGCTGGGATATACCGTCGCTGAAAACGGCACGATGCATTTCTTTGGCGACAGCGAAGGACGCATTGTGCGCGGCCTGCTGGCGGTGTTGTTGACTGCCGTTGAGGGGAAAACCGCCGCCGAATTGCAGGCACAGTCGCCGCTGGCATTGTTTGATGAGCTGGGATTGCGTGGGCAGCTTAGCGCCTCACGCAGCCAGGGGTTGAATGCGTTAAGTGAGGCGATTATCGCGGCGGCGAAGCAGGGTTAAACACAAAACCAGGTCGGATAAGACGTTCACGTCGCATCCGACCTGATTGTTTACCCCTGACGCGCCGCTTTCGCCATCATCTTCCTCAACGCATGAGAAACCGCAACAAAACCAAAGGTGGCGGTCACCATCGTCGCCGCACCAAATCCAGATGCACAATCCATCCGCTTCGGCCCTTCTGCCGTGGCTTTCATCGCGCACACCGTACCGTCTGACTGCGGGTACACCAGCGCTTCGGTAGAGAACACGCAATCCACGCCGAGCTTACCTTTGCTGTTTTTCACTACGCCAAAATCGCTTTTCAGGCGCTCGCGCAACTTCGCCGCCAGCGGGTCCTGAATCGTTTTCGCCAGATCGGTAACCTGAATCTGCGTCGGATCAATCTGCCCACCAGCACCACCAGTCGTGACCAGAGGGATTTTGTTGCGCCGACAATAAGCAATCAGCGCCGCTTTGGGTCGCACACTATCAATGGCATCAATCACGTACGAATAACCGGCACTCATATATTGCGCTACGTTATCCGGCGTCACGAAGTCATCCACCACCGTTACACGGCACTCCGGGTTAATCTGGCGAATACGTTCGGCCATGACTTCCGCTTTGGCCAGCCCGACGTTATCTCGCAGCGCGTGAATTTGCCGATTGGTATTAGTGACGCACACATCATCCATATCGATAAGCGTGATTGCGCCAATCCCCGTACGCGCCAACGCTTCCGCCGCCCAGGAACCAACGCCACCGATACCGACCACACAAATATGCGCATCAGCAAACAGTTGCAACGCTTTTTCACCATACAGACGCGCAGTGCCACCAAAACGCTGACGCCATGCATCACTAATTACCACAGACATAGCACCTCAGAATTAAAAAGGGCGAGGTTATCCCTCACCCTGTCGTATCCGTCAAAACGGTATACAGAATAACACATCAGCCGCTAAAGACGTTACCTGCGCCCGGGGCGGTTTTCAGCACCCAAACACGTCCATAGTGGTTGTACCAACCTGCGCGGTGTCCGGCTTCCGGCCCGATACCTTGATAAATATCGAAGTGTTGGCCTTTGATTGCACCACCGACATCCAGCGCCACCATCAGCCGTAGTTCGTACTGACCGTTAAATTTGCCGTTATTATCCAGCAGCGGCACTTCTGCCAGTAAGGTTGTACCAGGTGGGATAATGGAACGATCGGACGCAACTGAAGCGCGACCAACCAGCGGCACCGCACTTGCCCCTTTCACCGGAGCAAAAGATTGCGGTTTAAAGAAGACGAAAGACGGGTTCTGTTCCAGCAGCTCGCGAACCTCGGCTTCACTGTGTGTTTCACCCCAGTGACGAATCGCCTGCATCGACATATCTTCTTTTTTCACTTCGCCACGGTCAATCAGCACCTTACCAATACTGCGATAGGCATGACCATTCTTTCCGGCATAGCTGAAGAAGTTAAGCGGACTGCCATCACCAAAATCGATATACCCGCTACCCTGCACATCCATAATGAAGTTATCCATCAGAGAGTTGCTGTAAGCGAGGATGTATTTATCGCTCAATGCTCCCGCGTAGATCTCCGCACGAGACGGCAGACGACCACGTTTTGGCGGCATACGGTAAATAGGATACTGGAACTCGCCCTGACGGGTATGGCGCGCCTGAATGACAGGCGTGTAATAGCCCGTAAACTGCACGTTGCCATAGTTGTCGGCACCTTCCATCTGCCAGGCGTCAATGCCGAACTGACGCATATTGCGGGTATCACCGCCTGCGCGTAGCCACTCCTGCACCGCATTATAAACATTACTCTGGTTGCCATACAGACGCGGTGACGAAGTACGGATATGGTTAATTTGCTCGGCAAAATCACCGGCGTTAATTGGCGCGCCAACGGCATCTGGCTGGTTTACCAGAGAGAAAGGCTGGGTAAATTTCCCGTCTTTATATTGCTGTCCGCGATCGGTTGGTTTGGAAGAGCAGGCGGCAAGCATTGCCACAACCGTGCCCATAAGAAGGTACTTTACCCAACGTCCTTTCATTGTTCTCTTCTTCAGTTTAAAAAATAAGGCGCAATGAAGATAACAAACCGCCGCGTTTAATGAAATGAGCAGCCTCTCCCTGACGCAAATTTTGCACAAAAAACAGGCTTTAGTGATTTGTTTTTGCTCAAAATCATACCAAATCCGTGATCTGGGTAAAAAAAAGGTTGCATGAAAACGCGAGCGGAGTATAGTGCGCATCCACGGACGCGGGGTGGAGCAGCCTGGTAGCTCGTCGGGCTCATAACCCGAAGGTCGTCGGTTCAAATCCGGCCCCCGCAACCAATACTTATGATGCTGATAAACCGCAATGTGTTTCACAAATTGCGGTTTTTTTGTACCTGAAATCTTCCTTAGCTGAACTCACAGCACGTTTTTTATCTCCCTTCCTGCAAAGAAATCTATTATCGACCTGGCAACGTATATCCCGGTTTGCTGGTATGACTCAACGGTGGCGGCCGCAATATGCGGCGTTGTAATGATATTCCTGGCATGTAGCAATGGGCTAAATTGCGCTAGCGGTTCAGAGCTAAACACATCCAGCGCTGCAAAAACATTTCGTTCTTCAATTACCTGAAGTAAAGCACCCTCATCCAGCAACTTTCCCCTTGCGGCGTTGATGATAAGAGCACCATTGCGCATCATCGACAAATATTTATGACTAATGAAGTTCTCCAGCTCCGGAGAAAATGGCAAAAGAACGATGATGACATGAGACTGCATAAAGATATCTTCAATTGATACGAACTGAACTCCATCTTTGCCTGCGGCCTGGAAATCGGGTTGTTTGTCAAAAGCTAAAAGCTCAACATCAAAACCAGATAACCTTTTCGCCAGTGTTTTGCCAATATTGCCGTAGCCAAGCAGGCCAATACGTTTACCTTGTAACTCGCAGCCATGCGACTCGCCCCAATAACCATTTTGCATCGCATGATAGCTACCGGGGATATTTCTCATGCTCGCAAAAATAAGACCAATGATAAATTCCGCGACTGCATTTGAATTAATCCCAACAGCATTATTGACCACAATACCTGATTGTCGAGCCGTATAAAGATCAATATTATCAATCCCTGTCCCGAATCTCGATATTATTTTCACTCTTGGTAGTCGCGATAACGTATCCGCTTGATAACAATCTTTTCCGGCAATGACTGCGCAAATAGATTCTCGTAATACTGTGGATTCTGATTTAACCAGATGCTCCACATTATTCTTGATAATAAGGTTAAAATGATTTTCTCTTAGCAGCTTGCTGGCAGAAACACAACGCGCTGAAAAGCTGGGAACGGTGACCAGAACGTTTTTCATAGCTGACACTCACATCAATGAACGCCACCCCAAAAGATGGCGTGACCGGTTACTGTTTTATATTCTAAAATTATGAATTTGCTTTAATACCGAGCGCACCTCCTGGATGATATAAGCCGAAATCAGCACGAGTAAACTTTTTCAATTCGGAGAGCGCAAGCGCCACCGCATCACCAACAACCAGAACGACTGTTGATGAGCATGACGGCGCTAAACCTAAATTATCCGCCTCACTTTTTACGGGAATTTCAACGGATAAATCACAACTTATCGCAAGCGATGAGCGATGACTGCGGGTAAAGGAGATCAAATAATTACCCATTTTTTTCAGACTAGGTAGTGTTGCCAGGATTTCTGTCGTCTCACCACTGTTTGAAATAAGAATAACAACATCATCTTTCGCCACCATCCCAAGATCGCCGTGTACGGCTTCAGTACCGTGAACAAAAAACGAGGGAGTTCCAGTGCTGGCAAATGTTGCGGCGAGTTTTCGGGCAATAATACCGGACTTACCGACACCAATAAAAACAACTTTCCCCTGACAAGACTGTAATACTTTAATTAAATTTGCGACCTCCGAAAGGGGGGAATCAATAACTTCTTCAACTGCTTTATGTTCGTTACGCATAAAATGTTTAATGAGATGGATAAGATCCGTGCTGTTCATTTTTATTTTCCTTGATTAATATTTTTAATTACACTCGCAAGACGCGTAAGCCCCATATATAATTTTTCTCGACCGCAGGCCAGGTTCAGACGAAGGTAGCCCTCCCCCTCCGTTCCATAGACATTCCCCGCCATAATGCCCACTTTGCCTTCATGAATTAATCGACTGTAGAATTCATCAAAGGGATAACCAATAGCAGAGCAATCTATCCACGAAAAATAGCAACCATCAGCAGGCCTTACGATCAATTCTGGAGTATTTTCGTTCAGATACTGCTGGGTGAATTGAATGTTAGAGGCAATATGTGCCTTTAATGACGTTAACCATCCCTCACATTCGTTATAGGCAATAATAGTTGCAATTATATTCAGTACGGATGGGGAGTTTACAAAATCGCGATATCTTGATATCGTTCTGAACTTATGATTAAAATTATCGTCAGTTGAAATCATATACGATCCTGTTAGCGCAGGAACATTAAATGTCTTCGATATCGAATTAAACACCACTACTTTTTCATTTTTTATTTTAAGCGCAGATGTAAAGCTACGATTAAAAACAAAATCACTGTGAATTTCATCTGAACATAACCAGACATTATGTCTTGCACAGCTTGCAGCGATTTTATGCAGATCTTCTTCCGACCAGACGGTTCCTGTCGGGTTATGAGGATTACATAATAACACCATCTTTGCGCTTTGAATCTTAAGATCAAAATCTTGCCAGTTGATAGCGTAGCCCCCCTCATTTTTTATAATCAAAGAGGCTGTCAGAATATTTCTCTCGCTATGTTTAATTATATCAAAAAATGCATTATAGACAGGTGTAAAAACGAGAATATTATCACCATGCGATGTCAATAACTCTATTGCTTTAGCAATGGAGTACATCACGCTTGGGCTATAGGTGATCCATTCTGGTTTGATTTCAGTTTTATATTGTTGATGATACCAATTGACTATCGTATTCAGATAGTCATCATGCTGCCAACGGCTGTACCCTAAAATCGGGTGTTCCAGACGTTTTCTTAATGCCCTGATGATAGCTTCCGGTATCGGAAGATCCATATCTGAAATAGAGAATGGTAATACATCTTTTACACCAAATCTGTCCTCGCAAAAGTCCCATTGGGTACAATATGTTCCTTTGCGGGAAATAGGAGTATTAAAAACATCCATCAGCATATCCCCATGTAGTTATCCATATCCCGACGCAAGGCGATGACTTTAGTACCGATAATGACTTGTAGGGTATTTTGATCAAGTTTAACAACCGCAATTCCGCCAGCTCTTTTTATTGCTGCCTCGTCAATCAATCCCATATCTGCGATTGTTAAACGTAAACGAGTTACGCAATTATCCAGGGATTTAATATTCTCTTTACCACCAAGTGCCTTAACCATCTGCTCCGCTGCTTGCAGCTCTGATTTATCAAGCGTTGGGATATCCGCTATAGCCGTATCCTCATGAGCGTTCAGCGTGACAGGACTGGACTCTTCACGGCCTACCGTCATCAGGTTAAATTTGAGAATAGTCCAACGGAACACAAAGTAATAAATAAAGAAATAGGCCACTTCGACACACACCGCTATTGGCCAACCTGTTCTTGTGCCACGCAATACGCCAAAGCTAATAAATTGAATCAGATCGCCAGTAAATCCCATCTTCACGCCCATATATGGCAAGACCATGTTGGCGAATCCATTCATAAAGGCATGGAAGACAAACAGCAGTGGACTGACAAATAAGAACAGAAACTCAATCGGTTCGCTGACGCCGCCAATAATGACTGTAAGCACCCCGGAAATAAGCAATGCTTTGATAGCTTTTCTGTTTTGAGCATGAGCAGTGCGATACATCGCCAGCGCGGCACCAGCCAGACCATACTGAATCATCAGTTTGCCCTGTTCCATTTTCCCCGCCAAATCCAGCGGAATGACCGCATTCTCTTTGACGTACGCCATAAACATGTTCAGGGTGCCATAATACTCTTCGCCGCCGATCACTGCCGATCCGCCGATGGGGGTAAAGCGGAAAACTGACGTCACCAGGTGATTTAAACCAAAAGGTATCGTCACGCGTTCGGCGACTGCATAGAAAAAATAGCCAACAGGACCGGAAGTTGAAATCCAGTGGCCAATGAGCATGAAAAGATTGAAAAATGGCGGCCAGATAAAAGGGATGATCAGACCAAATCCGCTCATCACAATCAGTGTAATAATAGGCACCAGGCGTGGGCCACTATAAAATCCTAATGATTCAGGAATACGTAAGTTAACGATCTTTTTATACATACTGGCGACTAATAATCCTGCTATAATCCCACCCAACACACTGGTATTGTAGGACTGGATTCCCAGAATAATGGTTTGCCCATGTGTCGACATTTGATCAGCAGCGACCAATAAGTCATGTTGTTTAAGATAAAAGTTCGTTCCCAGATGCATCGCCATGAAACCAATTAAGCCAGAAAAAGCGCCATAGGCTTTATCCTCTTTCTCTTTTAATAACCCCAGAGGTATAGCTATCGCAAACAATACAGGTAAATTGACAAAGGCAAACAAACCAAGGCTAACAATAAAATCAAGAATGGTTTTAATTACGGGAATAGCCAGTAGTGGAATTAATTTTGCCATATCATCGCTGGCTAAACCACTTCCTAGCCCTAACATCATGCCACATACACTTAGCAGAGCGATGGGATACATAAATGCCTTTCCCAGGCTCTGAAAAAAACTCCAGGCTTTCTTTTGTTTCATGCGGGTTATCTCATATAAATGTTATATATAATTAGTCCATTAATACTTTGGTGCGAATAGAGAGATATAGTTTTTCTTCCAAAATCAATTCATATTTAAAAGTGGCGTACAAATACCTTTCAATTTCATGAATTGCGCGCTGTAACAGAATGTCTTTCTCAAGAAACTGTTCATAGAGATCACCAATATCTTTCTGTTTTATTTTTTCATTGCATAATACGCGACTTGAAAAATATTTAAGGTGTATCATGAACCTGGAATAATTAAATGAACTTCTGTCCACCTTTCTGTTATAAACAACTTCAATAAGCCCCGTGATTATTTGCGACAACTCAATAATCCGTACTGATTCATAATCAACTGAATTTTCATAATTATTTAAGATATGCAATGCTATAAAACCAATCTCATCATCAGGAAGTTGAACGCTGAATTGCTCATTAATGATAGTTAATGCATCGCGACTTATCGCATACTCTGCTTTGTACAACGCTTTGATTTCATCAAGGAAAACATTATTAATTTGTATGCCTGAAGCGACTCGGGATATTGCATTCGAAATATGATCAGCAAGAATCAATAGTAGCGATGGATTGAGATTTTTTTCGAGATTGTTCTCCGCATATTGCACTATTTTTTCGGCAACAAAAACATACTCAATATCCACATGTTCAATCAATTTGTAGAGTTTATTTTTTTGTTCATTTCTGACATAAAAAATCCGGTTAGCCGGATGCTCAGGGACCGACATTCCATATTTTTTGTTGTAACCGACGCCAGGCCCAGAAATGATAACCTCCTGTCCATTCATCGATGCCTGTACACAATTATTGTTCATGACTTTTTCGATGATCATTCCATAGCTCCAAAAAAAAAGGCAAGGCACGTCAGAAGTAATAATTACTTCAAACATTGCCTTGCCTGATTTAACAGTTACAAGATGATTAACTAATGCATATACATTACACGGAATTGTGCTTAATTAAAGAGATGGTCGGCTTATTTTTCAAGCCGACATTCAAATATTCGACATCAGTCACAAAACCAACGTCTAATATTCAGGTAAATATTATCTATTCAACGAAATATAAATTCATTGAATAAATAAAAACATTATCCCCTTCTCGCCAGCGTCGCCCCATCGGCAAAATACGCTTTTATCCCTGCGAGGATTGATTCCGCAACTTCCTGCTGGAAGGTTGCCGTTTTCAGTTTACGTTCTTCCTCAACGTTACTGATAAACGCCGTTTCGACCAAAATGGAGGGTATATCAGGCGCTTTCAGCACGGCAAACCCGGCTTGTTCAACCTGATTTTTATGCAGCTTGTTGATTTTACCGAGCTTATTCAACACAGCTTTACCAAACTTCAGACTGTCGGCAATGGTCAGCGACTGCACCATATCGAACATAGTGTGGTCGACATAACGGTCGCCGCTCTTACTCACGCCACCAATCAAGTCCGAGGCGTTCTGAGTTTGCGCCAGATATTTTGCCGCGGTACTGGTTGCACCTTTGGTAGAGAGCGCAAACACAGAGGAACCGCTCGGCTGGCGACTGGTAAAGGCATCGGCATGAATAGAGACAAACAAGTCAGCACGCTGTTTCTGTGCTTTTGCTACGCGCACTTGCAACGGAATGAAGATGTCTTCATTACGGGTCATGTAAACTTTCATATTGCCCTCTTTCTCAATCAGAGAGCGCAAACGGCGGGCAATTTGCAATACCACGTCTTTTTCACGCGTTTTGTATTTCCCCACCGCACCGGAGTCTTCGCCGCCATGGCCAGGGTCAAGCATAATGACAATCGGACGATCGCGCCCTGCTTTGCCTGGCTGCGGGCCACTCTGCGCAGGCGGCACCTGCTTTTCGAGATCGCCTTTATTGTAATCCTCCAGCAGCGCCAGCAGCGGGTCCTGCATGTCCTGAGCATTGGCAGGATAGAGATCCATCACCAGACGCTCTTTAAACCCGGCGACCGGAGCAAGGGCAAACAGCTGCGGTTTTACGTTTTGCTTTAACTCAAAAACCATCCGCACGGTTTGCGGGTCAAACTGCCCGACGCGCGCCGACTTGATGAACGGGTCATCAGCACGAATTTGTGCCGCCATCCCCTTGAGCACTGAGTTCAGGTTTACATCTTCGATATCCACCACCACGCGTTCAGGGTTACTCAACGCGAACTGCTTATATTTCAGCTGACGATTAGATTCTACCGTCACACGGGTGTAGCTGGACGCAGGCCAGACGCGCACCGCCACGACCTGGCTGACCGCAGCCAGACTGACCTGACTTACGCTCAATAGCCACATGGCACCCGCGCCTTGCAGTAAACGACGACGGCTGATTGCTGTGTTGGATCCCGACATGCATCTCCCGAGCAAAAAAATCTAAGCTGTGTAACAAATAAACGACTAATTTGACCGGAAACTTTAGCGAAAGACGCATAATCTGTCATCTAATAAACGGTAAACATTCTTTTTATATTCACGGCATTACTGATAAAAAAGTTGCTCATGCGTAAAATTCGCACTTGCACCCAGTGAAAAAACAGAATAAAAATACAATAATTACGAATAATCATGCAAAGAGGTGTACCGTGGTGAAGGAACGTAAAACCGAGTTGGTCGAGGGATTCCGCCATTCGGTTCCTTATATCAATACCCACCGGGGAAAAACGTTTGTCATCATGCTCGGCGGTGAAGCCATTGAGCATGAGAATTTCTCCAGTATCGTTAATGATATCGGGTTGCTGCACAGCCTCGGCATCCGTCTGGTCGTGGTCTATGGAGCGCGCCCGCAGATCGATGCGAATCTGGCAGCGCATCACCACGAACCGCTATATCACAAAAATATACGCGTGACCGACGCCAAAACACTAGAACTGGTGAAGCAGGCTGCGGGAACATTGCAACTGGACATTACTGCTCGCCTGTCGATGAGTCTCAATAACACGCCGCTGCAGGGCGCGCATATCAACGTCGTCAGTGGCAATTTTATTATTGCCCAGCCGCTGGGCGTGGATGACGGTGTGGATTACTGCCATAGCGGGCGTATCCGGCGGATTGACGAAGATGCGATTCATCGTCAACTGGACAGCGGTGCGATAGTGCTGCTGGGGCCGGTCGCGGTTTCAGTCACTGGCGAGAGCTTTAATCTGACCTCGGAAGAGATCGCCACTCAACTGGCCATCAAACTGAAAGCTGAAAAGATGATTGGTTTTTGCTCTTCACAGGGCGTCACTAATGACGACGGCGATATTGTCTCCGAGCTTTTCCCTAACGAAGCACAAGCGCGGGTAGAAGCTCAGGAAGAGAAAGGCGATTACAACTCCGGTACGGTGCGCTTTTTGCGTGGTGCGGTGAAAGCCTGCCGCAGCGGCGTACGTCGCTGTCATTTAATTAGTTACCAGGAAGATGGCGCGCTGTTGCAAGAGTTGTTCTCACGTGACGGTATCGGTACGCAGATTGTGATGGAAAGCGCCGAGCAAATTCGTCGCGCAACCATCAACGATATTGGCGGCATTCTGGAGTTGATTCGCCCACTGGAGCAGCAAGGTATTCTGGTACGCCGTTCTCGCGAGCAACTGGAGATGGAAATCGACAAATTCACTATTATTCAGCGCGATAACACGACTATTGCCTGCGCAGCACTCTATCCGTTCCCGGAAGAGAAGATTGGGGAAATGGCCTGTGTGGCCGTTCACCCGGATTACCGCAGCTCATCAAGGGGCGAGGTTTTGCTGGAGCGCATTGCCGCTCAGGCGAAGCAAAGCGGATTAAGCAAATTGTTTGTACTGACCACGCGCAGTATTCACTGGTTCCAGGAACGTGGATTTACCCCGGTGGATATTGATTTACTGCCCGAGAGCAAAAAGCAGTTGTACAACTACCAGCGTAAATCCAAAGTGTTGATGGCGGATTTGGGGTAAGTGGTGGAAATCGCCAGATGCGACATGCGCAATGCCTGGAGGCATGATAAACACGCTAGCATCGCATCAGGTATTGACGCTCATCGTCGGATGCGGCGTGAACGCCTTATCCGACCTACATCAAATCAAAGGTGTTGATGGCGGATTTAGGGTAAGCGACGGAAATCGCCAGATGCGCATATGCGCAATGCCCGGAGGCATGACAGGACGCGCATGCGTCGCATCAGGCAATCACGTTTATTCCCGCGAACTAAACAACGCCGCCAGACCACTGCGCCGCTCAGTACGAGTGGCGATTGCCGCACTTAATATGCGCTCATCGGCATACAACGACAGACGGCGACGCGCGCGGGTCACCGCAGTGTAAACCAGCTCTCGCGTTACAACTGGCGTGCGTTGGCTCGGTAAAATCAACGCCGCATGGTCAAACTCCGATCCCTGCGATTTATGTACCGTCATCGCCCACGTGGTTTCGTGTTCTGGCAGGCGGCTCGGTTGCACAGACTTAATATTGCCATCCGGCATCGCAAACCAGACGCGCGTCCCCTGCCCACGATCCAGCGCAATGCCGATATCACCATTAAACAACCCAAGCGCGCTGTCATTGCGGGCAATCATTACCGGCCGGCCTTCGTACCAGCGTGAGTGCGGATGACGATGAATTTTGCGCTTCTGTTGCATAAACTGCTCAATTCGCTCATTCAATCCAGCCACGCCAAACGGCCCTTCCCGCAGGGCGCACAAAAGCTGGTATTCATTGAACGCCTGAATGATTAAATCCGGCTCGGCACGCGCTTGCAGCAGATCCAGATAACGCCCGTAACCCGCAAGAGCCTCCTCAAGCATCGCAATATAGTCTTCGCCGCTCTGTAAAAGCCGTTTTTCGATATCAGTAAAATCCTGCTGAAAAACGGTTTTCACTGCCGTTTTATCACCACGGTTGATCGCCGCAGCTAACTGACCAATGCCAGAATCGCTGCCGAAACGATAGCTTTTTTGCAGCAGGCAGAGACTGTCGCGCAAAGATGCCGCTTCTGTGCCAGTTCCTGACGGAACGTGAGTTCCCGTCAGGCGGCTTAGCTGCCCGGCACGCTCGGCGGTAAAGCCGGCATTGGCATAAGCGCAGATATCGCCCAGCACAGCTCCAGCCTCAACTGAGGCCAGTTGATCGCGATCACCGAGGAAGATCACTCTGGCATGATCGGGCAACGCATCGATCAGGCGCGACATCATGGGGAGATCGATCATTGACGCTTCATCTACCACCAGCACATCAAGATGCAGCGGGTTACCGGCATGATGACGTAAACGCTGGCTACCCGGCTGCGCACCCAGCAATCGGTGCAAAGTGCTGGCATCTTCCGGAATGCGTTTCTTTTGTTCATCGGTCAGCGGTAACTGGCGCAAAGCCTTGCCGAGAGATTCGGTTAAGCGCGCGGCAGCTTTACCCGTTGGTGCAGCCAGACGGATACGGCAGCGTTCGCCGTCTGCCATTTGAATTAACGCTGCCAGCAACTTCGCTACGGTGGTCGTTTTACCGGTGCCAGGGCCGCCGGAAATCACCGAGATCCGCCGCGTCAGCGCCACTGCCGCCGCCACTTTTTGCCAGTTAATTTCATCGCTTACTGGAAAAAGTTTGTCCAGGGTTTGCGCCAGTAGAGCTTCATCAACCTCAATGGCATGATTCACTTCGTTGAAAAAGCGTGCCACTGTGCGCTCGTTACACCACATGCGATTCAAATAAAGACGATCACCACAGAGGATCATCGGCGTTGGTTCATCTCCCCGGCTGACCGCTTGTGAAGCCAGCAAGCATTCTTCCCAATTTTGTAACTCACCGATTTCGCTGACGCAGGTTGCTAACAGCGGATGTGACTCCTCGTTATTTTCCAGTCGTGAGAGCGGTAAACAGACATGCCCTTCCCCGGCGTCGTGGCTTAACAGGGCTGCCGCGAGGGTGACGGCAGGATGTTCATCTCCCGCCACGGTCAGGGCAAATTGCACATCCAGCGGGCGTAGCTGTTTGTGCTCCACAGCTTCCAGTAATTGCTTTTGCAATTTCATTACGCCTCCTCCAGGGTCATACCGGCAAACATCTCATCCATCAGGTCAATCAACCCGGCGTTGGGTCGGGTTGTGTAAATCCCTTGTTGCGGATGTTCTTTATCAACGCCACGCAGGAACAGATAGATAACGCCGCCAAAGTGGCGTTCATAGTCGTAATCAGCAATGCGATGGCGCAGATAACGATGCAGCGCCAGGGTATAAAGCTGATATTGCAGATCATAGCGATGTGCCTGCATCGCCGCTGCCATCGCCTGCTGGGTGTATGCCGAAATGTCTTCACCCAACCAGTTAGATTTATAGTCGAGCAGGTAATAACGCCCTTCGTGGCGAAACACCAGGTCGATAAAGCCTTTTAACATGCCGCGTACCTGCATGAACTCCAGCGGCGGGCAGCCAGCGGATAGCGGATCAAACTGGCGAATTAGTGCATCAAGCTGGCTGGCGATGAGCGGTTCACTAATCGGCAGGTAAAACTCCATCTCCACCTGTTTATCGCGGTCGGAAAGCTGATTCAGGCTAACACCCGTTTCATTGAGAGGTGCCTGGAGGACAGCCGTGATCCACTCGGTCAACACTGGTTCCCACTGCGATTCAAAGCCGCCGAGTTCCAGTTTTTCCTGTACCCAGTTCGGG
The DNA here is from genome assembly GCF_002966045.1 of Escherichia sp. MOD1-EC5189. Taxonomy (NCBI): domain Bacteria; kingdom Pseudomonadati; phylum Pseudomonadota; class Gammaproteobacteria; order Enterobacterales; family Enterobacteriaceae; genus Escherichia; species Escherichia sp. MOD1-EC5189. Next base: position 89,329 of record NZ_PTRX01000015.1, read on the forward strand.
TCAACCGGCTGGGTAAAATCGAGGTCTTCAAACAAACTGTGCAAGAATGTCCCTGGTGACGCACCACGCGGGAACTGATGCGGTGTTAACGTCGGTTCTTCTACGGTGCTGACCACGCCTGCGGCATCAACATCCAATCGTGGCATCAAATCCTGGGCGATACCGTGACCACGCTGCTGCAAACCTGAATAGCTGGTGACGCGCCAGTTATCGCCAGGCAATCGTTGTAGCGTCCTCGCATTCAGTTCTGCAGTTAAAGCATCATTAACCTGCCAGGGCTGGTTATCACCCGTTTGTGCCGTTTGCCAGGCAATATCATCATCGCATAACGCTTCAATACAGGTGCGAAGCCCTGCCGCATCTTGCGGTTCCCCTTTTTGCAGCAAACGCCCGAGCGCACTTTGGTGGACGTCGGTGTCACCTTTTTTATCGCCACGACGGCGCACCAGCGGTGCAACGCCGAGACTGCAATGCCAAACCGAACGCGTCAGCGCCACGTAAAGCAAACGCAGATCTTCCGCCAGACGTTCGGCCTCCGCGAGGTCGACGCTTTCTGGCGCAGCATTAAGATCCAGAACAGCCTCAAACGAGTGGCGATCGTGATAAAACGCCTGATCCTGGACGCGGAAATTGGTGATAAACGGCAGCCAGACCAATGGATATTCCAGCCCTTTCGATTTGTGGATCGTGACAATCTGCACCAGATGTTTATCACTTTCGAGACGCATTTGTTGGCTGGAGGCATTACTGTCTGGCTCGAGGATATGTTGCGATAACCAGCGTACCAGCGCATGTTCACTTTCCAGCTGCGTTCCGGCTTCTTGTAGCAATTCGCTGATATGCAAGATATCGGTAAGACGCCGCTCACCGCCTGCTGTTGCCAGCAAGTTTTCTGCAATGTTACGCGCCGACATCAGCGCCCGCAGCATCGGCATAACGCCACGTTTGCGCCAGATTTGCCGATAACCATCGAACTCTTCGACTACCGCATCCCACGCATGTTCGTCATTATTCAGCGTTTCAATATCCAGCGCATTCAGCCCCATCATTGACGTTGCCAGCGCACTGCGCAGGGTGTTCTCACGTTCTGGTGTCATCACCGCCTGCAACAGCCAAAGCATCTCCTGCGCTTCCAGAGTTTCAAAAACACTGTCGCGGTTCGAAAGGTAAACGGAAGGGATTTCCAGCAGCGTTAAGGCATCGCGCACCTGAGCGGCCTCCTGGCGGCTGCGCACCAGCACACTGATGTCCGAAGCACGCACCGGACGCGCGTCGTCGCCGTTCATCAGCAACGCTTCGCCCCGCTGTCCGGCTTGTAGCCAGTCGCGGATTTGCGCAGCACATACCTGCGCCATGGTACTTTGATAATCGCCAACGCCGCAGCTTTCGCCTTCCATCAGCCACATTTTCATCGCAGGCTGCGTTTCACCTTTAAATACAAAACGTAACGCCTGATTTTTGCCGGCTGATTTCACTGGAATAAATGGTATTTCGCGAAACATGAACGCGTCATCAGTCTGGCTGAAAAGCTTATTCACGCTGTTCACCATTCCAGGTGCTGAGCGCCAGTTGGTGTCTAAGGTGTAGTGCGCGTGAACTTCATTACGCGCCTTCATATAAGTGAAGATATCCGCTCCACGGAATGCATATATAGCCTGTTTCGGGTCGCCAATCAGCAACAATGCAGTTTCCGGTTGATGGTGCCAGATACGGCGAAATATTCGGTACTGCTGGGGGTCGGTATCCTGAAATTCATCAATCATTGCCACCGGGAATCGCGTACGGATCGCCGCTGCCAACACCTCGCCGCTTTCGCTACGCAGCGCGGAATCGAGCCGACTTAACATGTCATCAAAACCCAATTCGCCACGGCGGCGTTTTTCACGCGCTACTGTTTCGCGGATCTCAGCCAATGCGCGGGTGATCACCAGATCACGGATCGACAATGGTTCTGCAAGCAGTTGATCGATCGCCTCAAACAGTGGATGTCGCGGGGTTTCCCCCCCGGCTTTCGTGCGATCTTCTAAGAAACGCTGAGAGAATTTTTCCAGCGACTCCGGTAACTGATAACTGTTGGTCTCTTCTTCTGCCCAGGCACTGATCTTCTCGATCCATTTAGCCTGATTGCTACGGTTAAACTTGCGTCGATCAATACCAGAAGATTCGATCAGCGCATCCAGTTCACCCACTGCGTCGCGCCACTGCTGTTTTACCGTATCAATACGCGCCACAATTTGCGCGTGGCGGGAAGCCAGCGTTTCATCATCGGGCGGCGGTGCTTTGATAACCGGTGCTTCGCCTTGCAGATAACGATTAATATCGCGCAGCAACGCCTGCGGCCCTTTCCAGGTTTCAAAGACCACCTGGGCAATTTCACGCGGCAGCGGGTAGCAGTGGCGACGCCAGAAATCGGCGCAGGCCTGGTAGCGTAGCAGAGACTCATCTTCAATCAGCTGCTGCTCAAACAGCATGCCGGATTCAAAGGCATTCAAGTTGAGCATGCGCTGGCAAAAACCGTGAATAGTAAAGACTGCCGCTTCATCCATCTGCCGTTCGGCTAACAACAACCACTGCGCGGCTTGCGCTTTATCGTCGATCTCTTCCAGCAGGCGTTCGTACAGTGGATTGTCGGTGGTTTCACGCAGACAGGCGATACGCAACTCGTGAATATTGCTACGGATACGACCGCGCAATTCTGCCGTGGCAGCCTCGGTAAAGGTCACCACCAGCAGTTCTTCAACGGTCAGCGGGCGGGGAAAGGCGGCAGAACCGCCTAGTCCAAGTAACAGGCGCAAATAGAGCGCCGCAATCGTAAAGGTTTTGCCTGTGCCGGCAGAGGCTTCAATCAGGCGCTCGCCCTGTAAGGGCAAGCGCAAAGGATCTAGTGTCTCGGCGACATCACTCATTCTTTTCACTCATCAGGGGCATTGTTTGCTGCAACGCGCTGACGTTCTCCCACACTTTCCAACCTTCAGGATGCACATATTCGGCTTTCCCGTTCTGGCTGCCGGAAATCTGCGACAGAATAGCCATGCCTTGCGGCTCGACCACCGCCTGATGGAAGAAATCAGCAAGTTTTTGCGGCGTCAGCAGTTTTATCTGGGCCACGATTTTATCACGCGAATCGAAGCGCATATTGCCGCGATCGAAATCTTTACTTAACTTCGATGCTTCTTCGCCGAGCGTTTGCGGTGCCTGCAGCATCTGGGTTATTACCGCCTGCTGGATTTGCGCAAACTCTTCTGGCTTCATCGTCCGCAATTTTGCCTCTGCGGTTGGGAAAAACGCCTTGTAACGCTCCCACAAGAATGAAGGCTGTTTATCATTGCTTTGCAACAGGAAGCCCATGCCCCACTGACGTCCCACGCTCATTGGAAACGCAAACACGGCATAGCCCAACTGTTCTTCGGTACGCAACTGATTGTAGAACCACGGCTGTACGATCTGCCCCAGCAGAGAGCTATAGGCTGAGCTGGTGTATTCATCGTAGCCAGTCGGTACAAATACCGCTGCCAGTGCGGAGTCGGTGCTGTTACCGGCTTTTTCAAAGATGACGGATTGTTTTTTATCGACCACGACATCTTTGTTACGACACCACTCCGAACCATCAGCGCCCAACTGTTTTTGCACATCGCGTGCCAGCGTTGTTGCCTGGGCTTCGGTCATGTTGCCAATAACCATAAACTCTGGTCGAGCCCCTGATTTTAAGGCGTCGCGATAGGCCAGCACCTCTTTCAAAGTGATTGAAGGCAAAATTTTGCGCCGTTCATCTCGCGAGAAGTACGGCACTTGCGAGAGCATCTGCGCGGGCATAATCGCCTGCTCGAACGCTTTGCCCTTTTCTGCGGAATCCATCATCTGGTTATACCAGGACTTCGCCTGCTCAAGCTGATCTTCCGTAGCGGTATAGCTAAAGTAGCCCTCCAGCAGAGCCTGGAACAGCTGCGGCAGGCGCTGGGTGTAACCATTGGCATTAACCATAAGGCCGTTGTTAGCATTGGTGGAAAAACTTATGCCACCAACCGACGCCTGGTTGCTTAACTGATCAAGCGCCAGTCCGGCAAGATAATCATTGAGCGCAAACATCACCTGATTGCGGGCGCTGTCCATGGCTTTCGGGTTACGCAAAATCAGGCTGACATCGGCTTTAGGCTCGCTGGCAAAATAACGGCTCGGCGTATACACCACACGCAGATTCGCCTCATCCACAATCAACTCTGGATGGTCGTATTTCTTCTCTGACTTCATCAGCGAGAAATCGTCAGGAATATAAGGGTTAAGCTCCGGTAAGGAGAGCGCAATATTGGCGGCTTTTTTCTGCCAGTCAGCGAAAGTTTGTGGGCTGATTTTATCGACCTGATACGGAGCATCGACAAAATAAGCCGTTTTGTTATGCGGCTCTTTCGGGCTGATATACCAGATACGCGCATTCTGCGGCGTCATCATCGCCAGGCGTTCTTTTACTGCTTTAGCATCGTACCGATCGGCAATATTGACTGCATCCAGCGTATGCTCAACAGGAACGCGAATCATGGTATCTGCCAGCCATTCAACGTAATCCATATCACGGGTGATTGACGGATAACGAAAGTCGATATCCAGCACATTCGCCAGTTCATCGAAGTATTGTTTATCAATCCCTTTTTCGCGTAACAGATTGAGGTAGCTAAAAATGGCCGCCACAACCTGATCGCGATTCGCCAGACCTTTATCGGTTAAAGACGCAGAGATCGCTAATACGCCGCTGTTGCCGTTGACGATAGGATCGGAATTGGCGCTAATGCCCTCAACTAATCCCTGCTTTTGCAGCCAGTCAGAAAGTGTACCTGGGCTGCGATTACCAATCAGATAGGTAATCAATTCATCCGTTTTACTACGGAACTTCGCTGAATTGTTATCGATGCGAAACTCAACGCGCAGAACTTTACGCGGCAGCGCCGGGACGTAATGAATGATAATGCCCTTTTGCGCGTCGGTGACTACCGGCACGGTGATTTCCGGTTTTTTGCTCTCTTTGTTCGGCACGCGACCAAAAGTGTCCGCCGCCATTTTTGCCAACTCCGACAACGGTTTATTGCTGTAAATAACCGCCTTCATCAGATTGGCAGAGTAATATTTCTCGTGGAAATCTTTCAGCGCCTGCTGTACCGGATTGCCGGGTTTATCGCTTAAAGTTTCGAGGTTACCACCAGAAAACTTTGAACCTGGGTGTGCCGGGTTAATGGTTTCTGCGCTGACCTGTGCCATGCGCATCCCATCACGCGTACGCGCCATGGTTAATTCAGCGTTCACCGCATTACGCTCACGTTCGGCGTATTTCTTGTCGAGCAAGGGTTCAGCAATAGCATCGGCCAGGCGGTCTACCGCACCGGGTAAGGCGTCGTTCTCAACTTCCAGATAGAAAGCCGTGCGATACGGTGCCGTGCTGGCATTGTGGCTGCCGCCGTGCATTTTGAGGTATTCAGCCAGACTGTCAGCCTGCGGGTACTTTTTCGAACCCATCAGACTCATATGTTCAAGGTAATGTGCCAGCCCCTGGTACGCCTCGGGATCTTCCAGCGACCCAACGGGCACCACCAGCGCCGAGAGCGATTTAACCGCCTGCGGGTCAGAAACCAGCAAAACCACCATACCGTTATCCAGACGTATAGCCTGATACTGGCGGTTATCTTTATCACTTTTACGGATGGTTTCCTGAATCGGCTGCCATCCCGTTTCTGCCTGACTTAAGGGTGCCCAAAGGGCAACAAACAACAATAATGCTTTGAACCAGGTGCTGCGGGGCATTCACGGACCTCATTATCAACTTTATTTTCTAACCAGATTCAATACGTTAACGAAAATTATCCGGCAGAATTTAATCTTGTGCTGCACGAGTCAGCCTATGTCTATATAACCATCAGTCCGTGACTGGTGCGCATCATAAAGTAAGCAGATGAATTGCGCAATTTTTATACAGCACTCATGACTGATTAAAGCGAAACAGCGGTAACAGGAAACGTTGCGACTGTTCAACGATGGCTTCCATTGTCTCTGGTGTTAATTGCCGCCAGAGCCGTTGATACCAGATATCATCACCTTCTCCACGCACCATCATGTTGCCTTCGTAAGCCTGAAGGAATTTCGTACGGGCTTTCTGCAACGTGGAATCGTCATCCAGCATGGCATCGTTTTGCGCGTCATAACAGGTTTTTAGCCACGCGCCGCCACTTTCAGGTAACACCAGCAGCGGCGTGGACATCCCTTCACGATACCCCTCAATCAGTTCTGAGAGGTAATGTAAAGCCTGTTCGGCTGCAAGCGGCGGAAAACGCCACTCGCCGTCTTTGCGTAGAAAAAGGCGACTTTCACCATTACCACCGCTGGCACAGTAGACAAGGTGTTCCAGCCAAAGTTGCATTCCCTGCGCCACACTTAATAAAGAGGGACGCCAGCGTAACAGGCCATCCGGCTGCACCTGCGGCAACCAACCCGTTATTTGCACACCGTTGCAGGCGAGATCAATTTCCATACTTTGCCCCGGTTGGCGACAGGCAATGACTCTGTCGGCAAGCTGCTGCATCTCCTGGCACTGTGTTTCCCAGAAAATTTCACCAAAAGCGCCATACGGTAAATCCCCTGCCGCCCGGAAGCGACGGAACAAGCGTTCGGCATCATCCTGCTCAACCAGTGCATTCAATAACTGCTGATTGATTTGATAACGGCTAAGCCCTTCCAGAATAAATGGCTCGGTGTCGGGGATTTCGCTGTCTTCGGTACGGAAGTTCACCTGCAAACGCATCTGGAAAAATGCCCGCACCGGATGTGCCCAGAATCGTTGTAGCGTTTCCAGCGGCACGGTTTCCGGTAAGGTAAACGGCAGCGGCTGAACAAATTCAGAATGTGCTTTACCAGCCTGGCTGGCCGCAGGTAGCCATTCACGAGCATAACTTTGTCGTTCGCCTGGCTGGTAGTTTTGCGGATCAAACGGCATTCGGGTATGGAGGCAAGTAAGATGCGCTTTTACCCTTGCCTCGCTTTCATCACAGTTGAGCGCTTCATCGCCCGGTAGATAATGGCTTTGCCCGATGTAGTCGATCAGTTCCTGCACCAGTACCGACGGGAAACGTTCACTGTTATCCTGAATGGAACGCCCGATATAGCTGATATAGAGTTTTTGCTGCGCGGAAATTAACGCTTCCAGGAACAGATAGCGGTCGTCATCGCGACGGCTACGGTCGCCACGCTTCGGTTTCTGACTCATCAGGTCAAAGCCCAATGGCGCAAGCTGGCGTGGGTAAACGCCGTCGTTCATTCCCAGCAGGCACACCACTCTGAATGGGATGGAACGCATTGGCATCAGAGTACAAATGTTAACCGGCCCGGCGAGAAAACGTTGGCTGATACGTTCCTGATCCAGACGTTGTGCCAGTTCATCACGCAATAGTGACAACGGCACCGCGTCGCCATACTGCGCACCTAAACCTTCGGCGATAATCGCCTGCCATTGTTGTTCGATCAGCGTCATCGCCGCTTCGGTTTCCGCATCCGGCAGGAAGAAGGCGTTGAGCATATCGCGACAAACCGGCAACCACTCTTCCAGCGGACGCTCCTGCGCCAGCCCGCGACGCCAGATGTTTAGCTGCATTAGCAGTGAAGCCAGATGCCCCACCAGTTCTGCAATTAAGCCACTCGATTCATCATAAGGCAGAACCGATTGCCACTCGCCCTGCGCGCTCTCCATCGCGTAGCCCAGCAACATGCGCGTCAGGCCAAACCGCCAGGTGTGTTGACCGGTGGCGGGGAGTTCCAGCTCGCGAACGTTATCGTCATCTATCCCCCAACGAATTCCGGACTCGTTGACCCACTGACGTAAATAACGCAGCCCTTCTTCGGTGATGTCAAACCGCGCCGCCAGCACCGGCACATCCAGTAATGCCAGCACGTCTTCCGACACAAATCGGCTGTCTGGCAACGATAACAGGCTGATAAACGCTTCAAGTACCGGATGCGACTGCCGCGCCCGACGATCGGAAATGGCGTATGGCAGGTAACGATCCGCAGGTGCGCTACCAAACACTGCCTGAATAAACGGACTGTAGCTGTCGATGTCGGCCACCATCACGATGATGTCGCGCGGAGTCAGTGTCGGGTCTTCCTCCAGCATTGCCAGCAGGCGATCGTGTAAAACTTCAACTTCGCGCTGCGGGCTATGGCAAACGTGGAAGGTGATACTGTTATCCAGTGGATCAAGCAGGCGTTTGTTATCGCTACGGGAAAACTCTTCGATATTCACACCCGCAACAGCGCAGTTTTCAAGTTCCAGAATGTCAGACTGAATGTTATGCAGCAGGTTATCTGGCGTCACATCGACAAAGGCGTCCAGCTCCTGGCTGCCCTCCAGGTCAGAAAGGAGATAAATGTAGTCGCGCCCCAACTTGCCCCATGAGGCCAACAGCGGGTTGCCGACATCCTGTTCACCATCGCTGTTAAAGAGCTGTCCGGCATTTTCGCTGTCGCGAAATAGCGGTAATTCGCGATCTTCAAAACTGTGTCGGCGCTGACGAGTCAGTAGTTTCGCCAGATAAGCAGGATCTTTAATGTCGCCCCAGTAATAACGGCAAGGGTTGGTAAACAGGAGATGGATTTCAATATGTTTACCCAGCGCCTGTAGCGCCTGGAGATAAACAGGCGGTAACGCGGAAATACCGCATATAAAGACGCGCGAAGGTAGCCCCGGCGGGCAGGTCGTCGCGGACTCCAGCGTTTCGATAAAGCGCTGATAGAGATTGGCGCGGTGCCAGCGCGGTTGCCCGAGTTGATGGGTATATTCCACCAACGCCTTCCACAACGGCGCTTGCCAGGCCTGTGCTTCTCCCAGCCCTTCAACCAAATGTCCTATTTCCCACTGTGCCAGCCAGTCCGGACGATAGACCAGATACTGGTCAAACAGGTCCGCCGCTTTTGAAGAAAGCTGGAACAGTTTTCGCTTGTCGCTATCGTCAGTCAGATAATGCCGCAACAGGGTAAAGTCTTCGCGCTCCAACAATTGCGGCAGCAGAGTCATCAGTTTCCAGCTCATGCTCTGTTTGTTAAAGGCGCTCTCTTTGGGGATCTCCGGTAACACCCGGACGAACATATCCCAGATAAAGCTCGCTGGCAGCGGAAAATCAATGTTTGCCGCAATACCAAACTTTTGCGACAGGGTCATTTGCAGCCACTGCGCCATACCGGTACTTTGCACCAGAATCATCTCTGGTTCGAAAGGATCGTCCAGCCGTTCGCGTTCGACAATAAACTCCATCAACGCTTCCAGCACGTCCAGACGATTGGAATGGTAGACCCTTAACATAGCGACTCCTGACTACTGACGATTCGGGCAATGCAGGCGGGTCATCTCGCCTTCTCTGCCCCCGGGTGAAACTAGCGTAACGCTGATGCTGACACATCCCGCCTGCGATGTCTGCATTCGGTTGACCTGCCAGTGGGCAGGTGGCGAATTCGCGCGCAGTTGCGTTTGCTGCCAGCCATGCCGCCAGAGCTGTTGGTACTGGTTTCTACTGGCAAGACTGTTCATTAATGTTCGCTGGAAACCCGATAACGCAGTGACAATTATCACCATCAACACCATCGCCAACATTACCTCTGGCAGGCTAAAGCCTTGTTGATTCTTCAGGGAAGCTGACATAACGCCCTCTCTTTCAGCGGACAAAAATCGCTCCAGCCGCGTGGCGAAAAAACAATGTTTCCATCGATGACTTCGCCTGTTCGCCACAACGAAACGCCTTCATAACCGGCAATCAATAAGGCTTCATTATCTGCCAATAAACGCAGACAAACCCGGGCACCGGTGGCTGCGTACAGTAAGCACTGAACTGCGGGCTGCGTCTGCCAGGCGTGCATTTTTCCCCACTCCAGCGTCGACTGAACGATGGCCTGGCGGCGCAATGACTGACTTTCCATGCTCACGCGAGAGGCAAAACTGCGATCCTGCTGACTCATTCCTTGCAATAGCAAGCTACCCAAAACCAGCAGCATAAGGACCAGAGCCAGTGACGAAACACCCTTTTCGCGGTTCACAGGTTGAATCCTGTCACGCTATAGCTGGCATCCACCACGGTTTGCGGTTCAGACTTACTGGCAGCATGCATATTAACCGTCAACACCGGCGAGAAACCGCTGACATCCTGTCGGGTAACCTGAAAAGTGTCGATAATGATGGCATCCGGATTAGTGACTTTATCCCAGCCCTTACCTTCACAGGATGTCGCACCGCGTAGCGTTTCCAGCACATGCTCCTTCACACGAAATGCAATCTGGTCAGACTCTTTTACCGGATCGCGATCCCAGATACCGTTACTGTTCGCATCCCACTGCACAATGATACAGTCACCCTGTCCGACAATTTCCAGCCCTTCGCCAGTACAGTTGCCATGACAATAACCCGCCCTCTGGAGATGCTTCGCGACAGTAAAGACCCGCAGCCAGATTTCATCTTCCAGCGCCAGCTTACGGGTGCTCGTTAAACTTTCATGCTGTAACGCGGGCAGAAAGCGTGCAGCCCCCAGCAACAATACGCTACTGATCGCCATAGCAATCAACACTTCCAGCAGAGAAAAACCTAGCTCTTTTACAGGCATCCTTCTGTTTCTCCTTGCTGACAAAGCCGGAGTCTTCCCCACGGCGAAACCACCAGCCACCACTCGCCCGTTGAGTTTTTAAAGCGAATATGCCCGGCCCATGCGGTATTGCGCAGGCCAAAGAAAGCAAGCGAAGGTGTCAGGTCGCTCATTTCGACTTCGGGCCAGCGTGGCACAAAGACCAATGGTGAACTGCCATGACAGGTATTGGCCCCAGCCGCGGAACTCACAAGGCACCATAACGCCCCCTCCCTGATAACGCTGATACTGTGGTCGCGGTTATGCCAGTTGGCATCTTCACGTAAATAGAGCAAATAGTCCCGCGCCTGGCTGGCGGTTTGCCATAGCCGTTGCGACTGCTGCCAGTATTGCCAGCCATAGAGTCCACTTGCGCTTAGCATGACCAGAATCAGCATCGCGACCAGCGTTTCAATCAGCGTATAACCACGTTGTGTTTTCATGCCGGCAGTATGGAGCGAGGAGAAAAAAAGACGAGGGCCAGTTTCTATTTCTTCGGCGCATCTTCCGGACTATTTACGCCGTTGCAGGAGGTTGCAAAATTTCGGGAAGGCGTCTCGAAGAATTTAACGGAGGGTAAAAAAAACCGACGCACACTGGCGTCGGCTCTGGCAGGATGTTTCGTAATTAGATAGCCACCGGCGCTTTAATGCCCGGATGCGGATCGTAGCCTTCAATCTCAAAGTCTTCGAAACGGTAGTCGAAGATGGATTCAGGTTTACGTTTGATAATCAGCTTCGGCAGCGGGCGCGGTTCACGGCTTAATTGCAAATGGGTTTGATCCATATGATTGCTGTACAGGTGCGTGTCGCCACCGGTCCAGACAAAATCACCCACTTCCAGATCGCACTGCTGCGCCATCATATGTACCAGTAACGCATAGCTGGCAATGTTAAATGGCAGGCCGAGGAAGACGTCACAGGAGCGCTGATAAAGCTGGCAAGAGAGTTTGCCGTCTGCCACATAGAACTGGAAGAATGCATGGCACGGTGCCAGCGCCATTTTATCCAGTTCACCAACGTTCCACGCTGAAACAATAATGCGGCGGGAATCCGGGTCGTTTTTCAGCTGGTTCAGTACCGTAGTGATCTGGTCAATATGACGACCATCTGGCGTTGGCCAGGCACGCCACTGTTTACCATACACCGGACCGAGGTCGCCATTTTCATCGGCCCATTCGTCCCAGATGGTGACATTGTTTTCGTGTAGATAAGCAATGTTAGTATCGCCCTGCAGGAACCACAGCAGTTCGTGGATGATGGAACGCAGGTGGCAACGTTTGGTTGTCACCAGCGGGAATCCATCCTGCAGGTTAAAACGCATCTGATGACCAAAAATGGAAAGCGTTCCGGTTCCGGTACGGTCGTTTTTCTGTGTGCCTTCGTCGAGCACTTTTTGCATCAGTTCTAAATACTGTTTCATGGTTCCTCAGGAAACGTGTTGCTGTGGGCTGCGACGATATGCCCAGACCATCATGATCACACCCGCGACAATCATCGGGATGGAAAGAATTTGTCCCATGCTGATGTACTGCACCCAGGCACCGGTAAACTGCGCGTCGGGCTGGCGGAAAAACTCAACAATGATGCGAAACGCGCCGTAGCCAATCAGGAACAAACCTGAGACAGCTCCCATTGGGCGCGGTTTACGAATATACAGGTTGAGGATAATAAACAGCACCACACCTTCCAGCAGCAGCTCGTAAAGCTGTGATGGGTGGCGCGGCAGCACACCGTAAGTGTCGAAAATGGATTGCCACTGCGGGTTGGTTTGCAGCAGCAAAATATCTTCTGTACGGGAGCCGGGGAACAGCATGGCAAACGGGAAGTTCGGGTCAACGCGGCCCCACAATTCACCGTTAATAAAGTTGCCCAGACGCCCGGCACCAAGACCAAACGGAATGAGTGGTGCGATAAAATCAGAAACCTGGAAGAAAGAACGTTTAGTACGGCGGGCGAAGATAATCATCACCACGATAACGCCAATCAGGCCGCCGTGGAAGGACATGCCGCCGTCCCAGACACGGAAAAGATACAGCGGATCGGCCATAAACTGCGGGAAGTTGTAGAACAGAACATAACCAATACGTCCACCGAGGAAGACGCCGAGGAAGCCCGCATAGAGTAAGTTTTCAACTTCATTTTTGGTCCAGCCGCTGCCCGGACGATTCGCCCGACGTGTTGCCAGCCACATTGCAAAAATGAAACCCACCAGATACATCAGGCCGTACCAGTGAAGCGCTACGGGTCCTATTGAGAAAATGACCGGATCAAACTCCGGAAAATGCAGATAGCTACTGGTCATCTGTCACCACAAGTTCTTGTTATTTCGCTGAAAGAGAACAGCGATTGAAATGCGCGCCGCAGGTTTCAGGCGCTCCAAAGGTGCGAATAATAGCACAAGGGGACCTGGCTGGTTGCCGGATACCGTTAAAAGATATGTATATGATCCGCGCTATAACCCTCCGCGAATCAACCCGCCCATGCCGCGACGCTCCATAAAGGCTGCAACCTGATGGCGAACTTCGGTCGCCAGTTGCGCTTCCAGACTACGCTGCGCAAGATTTTCTGCTTCGGCATAATCAATGCGCCGCAGCAGGTATTTTACGCGCGCTACAGAACGTCCATTCATAGACAGATGGCGATACCCAAGCCCAATGAGGATTGCCACGCACATGGGATCGCCCGCCATTTCACCGCACAAACGGAGATCGATACCATGTATTTCCGCTTCCCGAGCGATCATCGCCAGAGCTCGTAACATTGCAGGATGAAGACTGTCATAAATGTTCGCCACCCGGGTATTGTTGCGATCAACGGCCAGGATGTATTGAGTCAGATCGTTGGTGCCAACAGAGATAAAATCGACCCGCTTTGCCAGATGCGGCAGCATAAATACCATTGACGGCACTTCAAGCATGATGCCGATACGTGGTTTGGGAATTTCGTAACCGATCATCTCCTCGACTTCACGTCCGGCACGTTCAATCAGGCGGCGTGCTTCGTCAACTTCATCGAGGCTGGTGACCATCGGCAACAGAATATTCAGGTTGCCCGTAGCGGCATTAGCACGCAGCATCGCACGCACCTGAATCAAGAAGATCTCCGGCTGATCGAGCGTAATGCGAATCCCACGCCAACCCAGGCATGGATTCTCTTCGCTGATCGGCATGTAAGGCAGCTGCTTATCTGCTCCGACATCCAGCGTACGCAAGGTGACGGGTTTATCATTGAACATTTGCAGCATCCCCTGATACTGCGCCACCTGTTCTTCTTCCGACGGAAAACCACTTTGCAACATGAATGGGATTTCAGTGCGATAAAGTCCTATGCCATCAATACGGCTGCCCAGTTTTTGTTCATGTTCCGGGCTTAAACCGGCATTGAGCATGACTTTAATGCGCTCGCCGCTTTTTAACTGGGCGGGTAAATTGACGTCATCTTCCGCCAGACGGCTAAGCTCAATCTCTTCACTAATTAGCCGCTGATATTCTTGCAGCAGTACCGGCTCCGGATCGACCAGCAATTCACCGCGATAACCATCGACGATCAACGTCCGACGATGCAGCACCGAAGGCTGAATATCCGCGCCCATTACGGTAGGGATCCCCAGCGCACGAACCATGATCGCAGCATGGGAGTTGGCTGCGCCATCTCGCACGACAACACCGACTAAGCGATCCTGGGGCAGCTCAGCAAGCGTTGTCGCTGACAGTTCATCTGCCACCAGAATGAAACGTTCCGGCCAGGCGTTCGGCCCTTGATTAGCGTCATCAAGATGAAACAGCAATCGCTGACCCAGCGCACGTAAATCGCCAGCCCGCTCTTTGAGATAGTTATCGCTTAGCGCGGCAAACTGTTCGGCAAATTTTTCAATGACCGTTTTTACCGCCCACTCTGCCACCGAGCCTTTATCAACCTCGGCAAACAATTCGCGACGCAGCCGGGTGTCCGAAAGCAGGTGCGAGTAAAGATCGAAAATAGCCGCCGTTTCTTTTTGTGCACCGGCGGCAAAGCGTTTGCTGTAGCGGCGAAACTCGTTAGCCGCTTCTTCCAGCGCCCCGGTCAGTCGTTCGCGTTCCAGAGCCGGATCCAGCGTTGATGCCTGATACACCTGTTCCATTAAAGGTAACGTGGCATCCTGCCAGCCTTCGGCAATCGCCACACCAGGCGCTGCCGGTAATGCACGGATTCGCGTCTGGCGATATTGCCCAAACAAGGCAGTCAACTGCGACTGAGAAAGAATCGCTGCCATCTGGGTGGCAAGCGTCACCAGGAAGGATTCTTCACTTTCGTCATACTGGCGCAACTCTCGTTGCTGTACCACCAGTACACCAAGCAACTGGCGACGTTGAATAATTGGTACGCCTAAAAACGCGCGGAAACGTTCTTCTTTTACGGAGGGGATGTATTTGAAGCTGGGGTGCTTTTGCGCATCTGCAAGGTTTATCGGTTCCGCCAGCCTGCCAACCAGGCCGACGATCCCTTCATCAAACGCAAGCGTTACAGTGCGACCGCGTGGTTTTTTCAGCCCCCGGGTCGCCATCAGGTAGTAACAACGTCGGTCATGATCGGCCAGGTAGACCGAACAGACCTCGGTATCCATCGCAAGACAGATGTCGGTAACCAGAATATTTAACGCCTCATTCAGGCGTGGTGCGCTGGCTACCTTTTCGACTATTTCGCGCAGGCGAGTGAGCATAATTGGCGTGACTTAACCTCTTTTACGTCGATAAGCAGATGCGTTTTGTGGTTTTGGCGTATTATCCTGCAGCGCCATCACCACACTCGCGAACTCTTTCATTACCCTACGGTAGACATCACGTTTAAATGACACCACCTGTCTGACCGGATACCAGTAACTTACCCATCTCCAGCCATCAAACTCTGGTGTACTGCTGGTTTGCATATTGATTTCTGCATCGCCGCTCACCAGCTGCAAGAGAAACCATTTTTGTTTTTGGCCGATACAAACCGGCTTCGTGTCCCAACGCACCAAACGTTTCGGTAATTTGTAGCGCAACCAGTTACGCGTTGAAGCAAGGATTCGAACGTCTTTGCGGCTTAATCCTACTTCTTCAAACAATTCACGGTACATCGCCTGTTCTGCGGATTCTCCTGGGTTAATTCCGCCTTGCGGAAATTGCCAGGAGTGCTGACCAAATCGCCGGGCCCACATTACCTGCCCCTGGCGATTACAAATCACGATACCTACGTTTGGGCGGTAGCCATCGTCATCAATCACCGGACTACCTCAAAATAAAGCTTTATATACGAATGATTGTTTCATACTCCATGAAGACGGTAAACCACTCTCTGCAGGGCATTACACACTAATAACAATTGAATAACTCACAGTTATGTGCAGAGTTATAAACAGAGGAAGGGGTGGATAGCCGTTTTTATTCACCTTTTCTGTGGATAGAGTTGTGAAGAACTACGGAATTACTACGGGAAAACCCGGAGCATTCTGAATAAGCCTGATATCGACACTTTAAAATAATCATTACTAGTCAATGCATTACATGTAATTTAAGTAATAAAAAGGAGTAATTCGTGACCCAGGTCACACCTCTCATTTACAGGTTGGCGAAAGATCAACCAACGCCGTATTTATCCACAGAATGTGCCACTAAGTTAAGCACTGAACCACTAAAAACTGGAGTTTCGTCGCACGTCAAGGCTGTAAATGGAAACAGTAGTGGAGGTTTTTCACAGTTATCCCAGCTTTCTGTGGATAACATGGTGTAAGATCCTGTTTATTTTCAGTGACCAGATTTGGAAAACCCGTTGCAGTGTTGCGCAACTCGATTACCGACAATCTAAAAAGCAATATAAATCATAGAATTGAATAACGCATGTGGAAAAAGTTACACTGCGAATATTCGGCAAAGAACAGCTGTTTGTTTTTTAACCAAGGTATCATGACATGTCCCAACCTCGCCCACTGCTTTCTCCTCCCGAAACAGAAGCACAGTTGTTAGCGCAAGCACAGCAACTTTCCGGTTATACACTGGGTGAACTGGCGGCACTTGCTGGGCTGGTGACGCCGGAGAATTTAAAACGCGATAAGGGCTGGATCGGCGTGTTGCTGGAGATCTGGCTAGGTGCCAGTGCAGGGAGTAAACCAGAACAAGATTTTGCTGCTCTGGGTGTGGAACTTAAAACTATTCCTGTGGATAGTCTTGGGCGTCCGCTGGAAACAACATTCGTTTGTGTTGCCCCATTAACGGGCAATAGTGGAGTGACCTGGGAAACCAGCCACGTGCGCCACAAGCTCAAACGCGTGCTGTGGATACCGGTTGAAGGCGAACGTAGCATCCCGCTGGCGCAGCGTCGCGTAGGATCACCATTGCTATGGAGCCCGAATGAAGAGGAAGACCGGCAACTGCGCGAAGACTGGGAAGAATTAATGGATATGATTGTTCTCGGTCAGGTTGAGCGGATCACCGCTCGTCACGGGGAGTATTTACAGATACGCCCGAAAGCAGCGAATGCGAAAGCGCTTACCGAAGCCATTGGTGCCCGGGGCGAACGGATTTTGACGCTGCCGCGTGGCTTTTATTTGAAGAAGAATTTCACCAGTGCGCTGCTGGCCCGTCATTTTCTGATCCAGTAGCCATCGCTTTGACCTGCCGCTTTCCGGGCATATAATTACCGCTTCATTTTTTTGGCAGGGCTTTTTAGATGTTATTTGCATGGATAACCGATCCTAACGCCTGGCTTGCGCTCGGTACGCTGACGCTGCTGGAGATCGTTCTTGGGATCGACAATATTATTTTTCTTTCTCTGGTGGTGGCAAAGCTCCCCACAGCACAACGTGCTCATGCGCGGCGTCTGGGGTTGGCGGGAGCCATGGTTATGCGTCTGGCGCTGCTGGCATCAATCGCCTGGGTTACGCGCCTGACAAATCCGCTTTTTACAATATTCAGCCAGGAAATTTCCGCCCGTGATTTGATTCTGCTTCTGGGTGGCTTGTTCCTTATCTGGAAAGCCAGCAAGGAAATCCACGAATCCATCGAAGGTGAAGAAGAAGGGCTGAAAACACGCGTTTCATCATTCCTCGGCGCTATCGTGCAGATTATGCTGCTGGATATCATCTTCAGCCTCGACTCGGTGATTACCGCTGTGGGTCTGTCAGATCACCTGTTTATTATGATGGCAGCCGTGGTGATTGCCGTAGGCGTGATGATGTTCGCTGCGCGCTCGATTGGTGATTTTGTCGAACGCCACCCTTCGGTAAAAATGCTGGCACTCTCTTTCCTGATTCTGGTGGGCTTTACCCTGATTCTGGAAAGTTTCGACATCCACGTACCGAAAGGTTACATCTACTTCGCGATGTTCTTCTCTATTGCGGTTGAAAGTCTCAACCTGATTCGCAACAAAAAGAATCCGCTCTGATACTCCGTACGCTCTCCTGCGGGAGGGCGTACTCACTCCTGTTACCCTCACAGTTTAAGATTTTCCTGCTTTCAAGATATATAACGTCGGTTTATAAAAAGACTATTATCATAAGTGGGCCAAATGAGGATAACCGGATGAAAAAATGGGCAGTAATAATTTCTGCAGTCGGACTGGCGTTTGCTGTATCCGGGTGTTCCAGTGATTACGTCATGGCGACCAAAGATGGCCGTATGATTTTGACCGATGGAAAACCTGAAATTGATGATGATACCGGGCTGGTGAGTTATCACGATCAGCAAGGTAACGCGATGCAAATTAACCGTGATGATGTTTCGCAAATTATTGAACGTTAACAAATAAGGTCAGCATCCGGCTGGCCTTAAGATTTTTCTCTTTCCCTTTTCCCTTCCCTCTGCCATTTTTATATTCCTTATGTCGTGATTATAAAAAGGAAACGGCTATGCAATATCACCGTATACCCCACAGTTCGCTGGAAGTCAGCACGCTGGGGCTTGGCACGATGACGTTTGGTGAACAGAACAGCGAAGCCGACGCCCACGCACAACTCGACTATGCCGTCGCTCAGGGCATTAACCTTATCGACGTTGCCGAAATGTACCCAGTGCCGCCGCGCCCCGAAACGCAAGGGTTAACCGAAACCTACGTCGGTAACTGGCTGGCAAAACATGGCAGCCGCGAAAAGTTAATTATCGCTTCCAAAGTGAGCGGACCGTCGCGCAATAATGACAAGGGCATCCGCCCGGATCAGGCGCTGGATCGGAAGAATATCCGCGAAGCGCTGCATGACAGCCTCAAGCGCCTGCAGACTGATTACCTCGATCTTTATCAGGTGCACTGGCCGCAGCGCCCAACCAACTGCTTCGGCAAACTCGGTTATAGCTGGACAGATTCTGCCCCTGCGGTTTCGCTGCTGGATACGCTGGACGCACTGGCAGAGTACCAACGCGCGGGGAAAATTCGTTATATTGGCGTATCGAATGAAACTGCATTTGGCGTAATGCGTTACCTGCATCTGGCGGACAAACACGATCTGCCGCGTATTGTCACCATTCAGAACCCCTACAGTCTGTTAAACCGCAGTTTTGAAGTGGGTCTGGCAGAAGTCAGCCAGTATGAAGGGGTCGAGCTGCTGGCCTATTCGTGTCTGGGTTTCGGCACGCTGACCGGGAAATACCTCAACGGTGCAAAACCTGCTGGCGCACGTAATACGCTCTTTAGCCGCTTCACTCGCTATAGCGGTGAGCAAACGCAAAAAGCCGTCGCGGCGTATGTCGATATCGCCAGACGTCATGGCCTGGATCCTGCTCAGATGGCGCTCGCTTTTGTACGCCGTCAACCGTTTGTTGCCAGCACTCTGCTGGGCGCAACCACGATGGAGCAGCTGAAAACTAACGTCGAAAGTTTGCATCTGGAGTTAAGCGAAGACGTATTAGCTGAAATTGAAGCGGTGCATCAGGTTTATACTTATCCGGCACCATAAGATTAACGCCGGTTAAAACCGGCGTTAAATATTAATGACGGCGCTGCCAGATCCACAGCGCCGTTATTGCCAGCGCAAATAGCGCACCGAAGCCAATGCCAATGGGCACGACCGGGATGCCTACCATTACCGCCAGCGAGTAAATGCCCAGCATCAACAACATGGCGCTGTTTTCGCCAAGGTTTTGTACTGCAATTGCATTCCCAGCCCCGACGCTTTTTTTACCCCGTTCCTGTAGCAACGCATTGAGCGGAACGACAAAAAAGCCCCCCAGCACGCCAATCAGCATCAACAAGGCATAGGCTGGCAGCAGCTCGTGTTGCAGGGAGAAAATCAGTACCACCACGCCAATCAAAATCCCGGCTGGCATACAGCGTGACACGGTTTCCAGCGTAACTAACTTCGCTGCCGCACCTGCGCCAACCACGATACCAATCGCTACCATCGCGTTGAGATAGGTCGGCGTAGCGTTATCGGTAATACCCAGCGCCACCGGTACCCACAGCACCAACAGGAAACGCAGCGTAACGCCCGCTCCCCAGAATAAACTGGTACCCACCAGCGAAAAACGCGTTTCACCATTGCGCCATAGCGAGGTGCAGGCATTCAGGAAACTGCGGGTCATGTTAATGAGATTCCAGGACTGCCCCGGACGCGCCGCCGCCAGTTTTGGAATGTAGATATTGGCAACGACCGCCCCACCGTAGGCCAGTGCGCATGCGGCCAGGGCGACCAGGACATGCCAGTCAGCCAGTACACCACCGGCTACGGAACCGAGCAAAATCGCCGCTATGGTAGACGCTTCCATTAAACCGTTAGCTTTCACTAACTTACTACCCGTGGTTAATTCGCCGAGAATACCGTATTTCGCCGGTGAATAGGCTGCAGCACCAACACCCACCAGCGTATAGCCGAGAAACGGATTGATACCAAAGCAGATACTGGCTGCGCCCAGCAGCTTCAGGCCGTTGGCAAACATCATCACCCGGCCTTTGGCGAAGCTATCCGCCACCTGCCCGACAAACGGCGCAAAAAGAATGTAAGCACCTACAAACACCATTTGCAGAATGGGCTGGCTCCACTCCGGATAGAACTGCGCTTTCAGTAACGCCAAAGTGGCAAACAGCAGCGCGTTATCGCCAAACGCAGAGAGAAACTGCGCCACGATAACCGCTTTCATCCCCTTCGACCACAACGAAGTGTTAGTGTGCACTGACTCACTCATCGTGTTGTTCCGCTTCGTCTACCCAGCTTTTCAACGTGACAAAGTCAGGTTTGCCGCTACCCAATAATGGCATCTGTTTCAGATAGCGAATATCGCGCGGTACAGCAAGCTCCGGCACGCCGTGCTCGCGGGCATACTGTTGTAACTTATCGCGCGTCAGTTCGTTATCTGTGGTGAAAAGCACCAGTGCCTCGCCTTTGCTGGCATCGCTCTTAATCGCAGTGGCATGGACTTTATCTGGCGAAACACCAAGTGCCAGTTGTTCCACCATTTCCAGCGACACCATTTCGCCTGCAATTTTGGCAAAGCGTTTTGCGCGGCCCTGAATCTGCACAAAACCCTGCTCGTCAAAACGCACAATATCACCAGTGTCATACCAACCGCGCTCCATTTCGCCGCGAACATTCTCGGCGGTGGGCACTTCAAGTACACCTGGCTTCTCCACCCGCAGATAGCCGTTCATTATGTTCGGCCCTTTCAGTTGCAGGCGTCCGCCCTCTTCGATACCAGGAACCAACAACAGGCGCGCATCCATTCCTGGTAGAATACGCCCTACCGTACCGGGTTTCGCCGCCATCGGTACGTTGATAGAAACGACAGGCGCGCATTCGGTCACACCGTAGCCTTCAAGGATGCGCAGGCCAAATTTATCCTGCCAAAGCTGTTTGGTACTTTCTTGCAATTTCTCTGCGCCTGCCACCACATAGCGTAGACGATAGAAGTCATATGGGTTGGCGAAACGCGCGTAATGACCGAGGAAAGTCGAGGTGCCGAACAACACGGTGCAACTGCGGTCATACACCAGCTCCGGCACAATGCGGTAATGCAGCGGGCTTGGATAAAGAAACACTTCTGCGCCTGTGAGCAGTGGCGTAAACAGGCCTACTGTCAAACCAAAGGAGTGAAACAGCGGTAACGCCGACATAAAGCGATCGTTGGTAGTAAAGTCGGCAATCGTTTTAATCTGCTCGACGTTCGCCAGAATGCTTTTATGGCTATGGACCACGCCTTTTGGATGGCCTTCAGAGCCGGAGGTAAAGAGGATAAGCGCCTCTTCTTCTGGCTGTTGTTTTACCTGGGCCAGACGCGGCATCAACAGATGGGCAAAGATCCATATTTTGTCAGCAGTGGTGACGTCCGCTTTTAAATCTTCCAGATAGACCCAGCGCACCTGAGTAAGTTGCTCTGGCAGATGCCAGAGTTTGCCTTTATCGAGAAACTGACGGGAAGTGAAGATGGTTTTGATTTCAGCTGCCGTAATGGCGCTGGTCAGCCCTTTTACCCCAGCGGTGTAGTTCATCATTGCAGGAATGCGACGACGGGCGATGGCCCCAAAAATCACTGCCGCACTGATGCCTGCATTGGGCAGCATTAAGCCGATGCGTTCGCCTTCAACACTGTATTTTTCAAGGATGCGTCCAACAAACAGCGTTTTAGTAAGCAATTTGCGATAGGAGTCTGGGGTAAAGTTGACGTCTTCGACACATTTCTTCCCGGCTCCGAAGCGGTACATTGCGCTCAGTAAAGATTCGTACAGCGTTTCACGCGGGCGCACCGCCATACGCGCTTCCATCATTATTTGATGCAGCATTTCGCCAGCGATTTTGCGACGGTCACGGGCACGCGGCGCATCCGGCATCTCCACCTGCGTTGGTGGCAAAATATGCAGAGTAATTTGCGGAAACAAGCGACGTTTAACCAGACCTTTCAGGCGGCTGAAGTGCGTAAGTTCCGCCCCTTCAATACGCACAGGAACAACCGTTGCACCAGACTTCGCCGCGACAAAACCCGCGCCATCGTAGATTTTCATCAGCGAGCCAGTGGTGGTGATGCGTCCTTCAGGGAAAATCACCACTGGTCGGCCCTGTTCCACCAGACGTACCAGATGTTTAATCGCCATAGGTTGCGTCGGGTCGAGAGGAACAAAGTCGATAAATGATTTCAGCCAACGCATATACCACTGTTGGCTTATTGAGGTGTAAACGGCAAATACCGGACGTACGGGTAAAAACAATGCCAGCAGTATGCCATCAATAAAAGAGACGTGATTAGGCGTAATTAGAACGCGCTCGCCCTTCAGTGCCTTGGTGTTACCCGTAACGCGAACGCGATACAAAACACGGCACAAATTTCGAAAAAAGCTAAAAAGCATTCCAACTCCCTTTGCTCTGATTCAGTAAAAGCGAATGGAGGGAGATTACACGAGATAAAGAACGCGAGCGACAGTAAATTAGGTGCGAAAAAAAACCTGCGCATCCGCGCAGGTTGGTGCAAGAGACAGGGTACGAAGAGCGTACCGAATAATCTCACCAATCAATACCTCTGGGATCTTGATTGTGGTCTGCACGACGACTCTTCGCCAGCGAGAAAACGCAAAGGAATGAAGGGAAATGCAACGAGGTGTGTAAATTGTCGGTTACTGTTACAGATTGATGACCGGCAAAAAAAAACCTGCGCATCTGCGCAGGCTGGTGTAATTCATGTGCTCAACCCGAAGTTGACTTCACCTATCAATACCTCTGGGACCACTACTTTAGCAACCTGAAGCCAAACGCAACCAGCGGTCAATCGCAACAGCGTTTCGCAAAGTGTAACCAAAGGTTTGCAATCTCTTTTTTTGTCTTACTTATTTGCGTTTGGCTCACATTCCCACGATGAAAACACGTCGCCACTTGAACCAACAGGTATTTTCCGTAACACTGACAGAATGTAAGCGTTTACCCACTAAGGTATTTTCATGGCGACCATAAAGGATGTAGCCCGACTGGCAGGCGTTTCAGTCGCCACCGTTTCCCGCGTCATTAATAATTCACCCAAAGCCAGCGAAGCCTCCCGGCTAGCTGTGCATAGTGCAATGGAGTCTCTTAATTATCACCCGAACGCCAACGCCCGTGCGCTGGCGCAACAGACCACTGAAACGGTCGGTCTGGTCGTTGGTGATGTTTCCGATCCGTTTTTCGGTGCAATGGTGAAAGCGGTCGAACAGGTGGCTTATCACACTGGTAATTTTTTATTGATTGGCAACGGTTACCACAACGAGCAAAAAGAGCGTCAGGCCATTGAGCAACTGATCCGCCATCGCTGCGCTGCGCTGGTCGTCCATGCCAAAATGATCCCGGATGCCGACTTAGCCTCATTAATGAAACAAATGCCCGGTATGGTGCTGATCAATCGCATCCTGCCTGGCTTTGAAAACCGTTGTATTGCTCTGGACGACCGTTACGGTGCCTGGCTGGCAACGCGTCATCTAATTCAACAAGGTCATACCCGCATTGGTTATTTGTGCTCTAACCACTCTATTTCTGACGCCGAAGATCGTCTGCAGGGTTATTACGATGCCCTCGCTGAAAGTGGTATTCCGGCCAATGATCGGCTGGTGACGTTTGGCGAACCGGACGAAAGCGGCGGCGAACAGGCAATGACCGAGCTTTTGGGACGCGGAAGGAATTTCACTGCGGTAGCCTGTTATAACGATTCAATGGCGGCGGGTGCGATGGGCGTTCTCAATGATAATGGTATTGAAGTACCGGGTGAGATTTCGTTAATTGGCTTTGATGATGTGCTGGTGTCACGCTATGTGCGCCCGCGTCTGACCACCGTGCGTTACCCAATCGTGACGATGGCGACCCAGGCTGCCGAACTGGCTTTGGCGCTGGCTGATAATCGCCCTCTCCCGGAAATCACTAATGTCTTTAGTCCGACGCTGGTACGTCGCCATTCAGTGTCAACGCCATCGCTGGAGGCAAGTCATCATGCAACCAGCGACTAACCGCAGTTAAAGCAATTCCAGCGCCAGTAATTCTTCAATGGTCTGGCGTCGGCGAATCAACCGCGCCTGACCATTATCAAACAGAACTTCTGGTAACAGCGGACGGCTATTGTAGTTGGATGACATTGATGCGCCATATGCCCCTGTATCATGCAGTACCAGATAATCACCTGCCTTCACTTCCGGCAAGGCGCGGGTTTCGACATTTCCCCCTTCCTGCTGGGTAAAGACATCGCCCGATTCACATAACGGTCCGGCGACGACGGTTTCCACCGTTGGTGCGTGTTCCAGAGAACGACCATCAGATGCCAGGGCACTGATATGGTGGTAACTACCGTACATTGCCGGGCGCATCAGATCGTTGAACCCGGCATCAACCAGCACAAAGTGGCGGCTACCCATTTGTTTGACGCTCCGCACTTGAGTAATTAATACGCCAGCCTGCGCTACCAGAAAGCGACCCGGTTCAATTTCCAGTTTCACAGGATGGCCCAAATGGCGGGCGATTTGCTCACGCGCGGCATTCCACAGACCATAATAATGTTCGGTATCAACCGCCTCTTCACCCTGTTGATAAGGAATAGAAAGCCCACCGCCCGCAGAAATAGCCTGTAAATCCTGACCGAATTCGAGGACCTGACGCACCATAGCACCACATACCTGTTCCAGATGGGCATAATCAACGCCAGAACCAATGTGCATGTGAATGCCGACCAGCTGTAGATGATGACGTTGTATCACGTCCAGTGCGGCGGGCAGATCGGTGTACCAGATACCGTGCTTGCTGTTTTCGCCACCGGTATTGGTTTTTTGGCTATGCCCGTGACCAAACCCCGGATTAACACGCAGCCATACCCGATGCTCTGGCGAAACCTGACCCAGTTGGTCGAGCATATCAACAGAACCCGCATTCACCGGAATTTGCAATTCACTGACGCGTTCAAGCGTCGCCTGATCGATAACATCTGCCGTAAAAACAATATCATCGGGGTGCGTTTGCGGATTGTAACCCGCCACCAGTGCACGCTCTATTTCGCCTAACGAGACGGAATCCACTTTTACGCCCTGCTCACGCATTAAGCGCAAAATATGAATATTGGAACAGGCTTTCTGTGCAAAGCGCACCACATCAAACTGTTTCAGCGCTGCAATCTGCCGACGAATAATTTGCGCATCGTAGACCCACACCGGGCAGCCAAATTCTGCGGGCAAACGCAGCAGATTTTCGGCGGTGAGGTCGGTATCGGTGCTGAACAGTGAATGTGGCATAACAAACTCCAGATAAGTGCTTTTTTATGATTACGCCACATCATAAAAAGAATAAAAAATATCGATTTATGTCGAGTCTATGCAAAAATGATATGGATTACCGGATTGCGAGAGAGCGCTAATGGCCGCCGTTAACTTACGTCATATTGAAATTTTTCATGCGGTAATGACCGCCGGAAGCCTGACTGAGGCGGCACACCTGCTACACACCTCACAGCCAACCGTCAGCCGCGAACTGGCGCGCTTTGAGAAGGTGATCGGGCTGAAATTGTTTGAGCGCATACGTGGACGATTACATCCTACCGTGCAAGGACTGCGTCTGTTTGAAGAAGTGCAACGATCCTGGTACGGACTGGATCGCATTGTCAGTGCCGCAGAAAGTCTGCGCGAGTTTCGCCAGGGAGAACTGTCTATTGCCTGCCTGCCGGTCTTTTCGCAATCTTTTTTACCGCAGCTCCTGCAACCCTTTCTGGCACGTTATCCCGATGTCAGCTTAAATATCGTGCCGCAGGAGTCACCGCTACTTGAAGAGTGGCTCTCGGCCCAGCGTCATGATTTAGGACTCACTGAAACGCTCCATACGCCTGCGGGAACAGAACGTACCGAATTACTCTCTTTAGATGAAGTGTGTGTGTTACCTCCGGGTCATCCGCTGGCGGTAAAAAAGGTATTAACGCCGGATGATTTTCAGGGTGAGAACTACATCAGCCTTTCCCGTACTGACAGCTATCGCCAGTTGCTGGATCAATTGTTTACTGAGAATCAGGTTAAACGACGCATGATCGTAGAAACCCACAGCGCCGCGTCAGTCTGCGCAATGGTACGGGCGGGGGTAGGTGTTTCGGTGGTTAACCCGCTCACCGCACTGGATTATGCGGCAAGCGGTTTAGTAGTGCGGCGGTTCAGTATTGCGGTTCCGTTCACCGTCAGCCTGATCCGCCCCCTGCACCGCCCGTCATCAGCGCTGGTTCAGGCGTTTAGTGAGCATTTACAAGCGGGATTACCGAAACTGGTCACTTCTCTTGACGCTATTTTGTCGTCAGCTACGACAGCATAAAAGCGACAGCATCCTCGGCATGGATCGCCGCGGTATCAAACACAGGCAGAACACTGCGCTCGTCTGGCACCAGTAAACCAATTTCCGTACAGCCAAAAATGACACCCTGTGCGCCCTGTTCTGCAAGGCGAGCAATCACTTGCGCATAATAAGTGCGTGACGCTTCGGTAAATTGCCCCAGACACAGTTCTTCAAAAATAATCTGATTAATTTTCGCCCGTTCATCCGCTTCAGGAATGAGACAGTTGATGGAAAATTGTTCCGTCAGCCGCCCGCGATAAAAATCCTGTTCCATGGTGTAACGCGTACCCAGCAGCGCCACACGAGTCATCCCAGCCCGGATAATTGCACGTCCAGTGGCATCCGCTATATGTAAGAAAGGCAGAGAGCAACGAGACTCAATGGCATCCGCCACTTTGTGCATCGTGTTGGTACATAACACAATGCCTTCTGCTCCCGCCCGCTGTAAGCCAAGCGCCGCCTCAGCCAGAATGTCCCCGGTTTTGTCCCATTCTCCGCGACGCTGGCACTCTTCTATTTCATGAAAATCGACGCTATGTAGCAGCACTTGCGCAGAGTGAAGCCCACCAAGCCGCTGTTTAATACCTTCATTAATCAGACGATAATAAGGAATAGTGGATTCCCAACTCATTCCTCCCAGCAAACCAATTGTTTTCATTCCTCTCTCCTGATGTGTGTTACCGCAACAAGGCTGAATAAGGAACGAGACAAACGCCTCAACGGCCAGGTGCCCAATCTCTATTAACGAAAAAAGGGCCGGATGTACAGCACATCCGGCCCGTGAAATCAGACGCCGATATTTCTCAACTTTTCGCCTGCCATCAGTTTGCGTTCGATATGTTCCAGCGTGACATTTTTGGTTTCCGGAATGAGCCAGAAAGTGATGCCCACAAACGCAATGTTCAGCGCAGTGTAGAGCCAGAACGTACCGGCAGCGCCAATGCTATCAAGCAGTGTCAGGAAGGTCGCGCCGATAATCATATTCGACACCCAGTTTGTCGTCGTTGAGCAGGTGATGCCAAAATCGCGGCATTTCAGCGGCTGAATTTCAGAGCACAGGATCCACACCACTGGCGCGGCGCTCATCGCATAACCGGCAATACACATCATCGTCATGCCAACAGAGAGCCAGGACAAGCCACTGGAAGCCGTACCGTTATCAAACTGCATCAGGCAATAGCCCAGCACCAGAGTGCCTAACGCCATCACGCTGAAACCAATTTTCAGAGCCGGTTTACGCCCTGCTTTATCTACCGTAAAGACCGCAATGAAGGTGGCGAACATAAAGGTCAGCCCTACGACCAGAGTCGCAATCATCTGTTGTTCTGTGGTCGTAAAGCCCGCCATTTTGAAGATACGCGGCGCGTAGTACATGATGATGTTCATACCGGTAAACTGCTGCATCGCCTGCAACAACATACCGAGAAACACAGCACGACGGACGTTACGGTTGATCTTAAACAGTGCCCAACCGCCCTGTTTTAACTTCAGGCTTTCACGAATTTCGTTGAGTTCTTCTCGCGCTTTTT